>CALBHK010000210.1 GCA_937894565.1 uncultured Chlamydiae bacterium | reverse complement strand
AGATGAAAGTGACAGGGTCATTAAAAATCTTAAAGGATGCCGAAGAGTTCTTTATCGCCTTCCCAATCTAATAAAAGGTGTAAGAGAGAAAAAGCCCATATTTCTTGTTGAAGGAGAAAAAGATGCAGATAAGTTGCATGAACATGGTTTGATTGCAACAACGACAATAGACTCTCTCTCATGGCTAGATACGTTTACAGAGATTCTCAAAGACGCTGATGTTGTTATTCTTTATGATATGGATAAAACAGGTGTTGAAAGGCGAAACCTACTTTGCAAACATCTTTATAAAAAAGTAAAACGCCTACGCGTTATCGATCTTCCGGGTCTACACTATCAAGAATCACATGGACAAGACATTAGTGATTGGCTTGCATCAGGGCACACAACAAAAGATCTTCTTGAACTTCTTGGAAAAACACTTGATTACAAACCAGAAGCTAAAAAGGGCAAAATCCACGCTGTGACTATCGATGAGTTTTTGGAGATGGAAATTCCTAAACGAGAAATGATCCTCTCTCCATTTCTTCCTAGCCAAGGACTCTGTCTTTTATATGCGAAACGTGGTGTTGGAAAAACACACGTAGCCATTGGTATTGCTTATGCAGTTGCAGTGGGAGGAAGCTTCCTAAAGTGGCACGCCCCACGACCTAGAAAAGTGTTGTATATCGATGGTGAAATGCCTGCAGTAGCAATGCAAGAACGATTAAGACGTATCACGCTTTCAGAAGATCTCAAACCCCCTTCTCCTGACTATCTTCGCTTAATTACTCCCGATCTTCAAGAAGGGCCCCTGCCCGATTTGTCCACGTTAGAAGGGCGCCTCATGTTGCAAGAGCTTATTGGTGATAGCGAATTGATTATTTTCGACAACCTCTCTTCTCTTTTTAGAAGCGGCATCGAAAATGAAGCAGAAAGCTGGCAGCCAGTTCAAGATTGGGCGCTTGAGATGAGAAGAAGCGGAAAGACAATTCTTTTTATCCATCACGCTGCAAAAGGGGGGCAACAAAGAGGCACAAGCAAAAGAGAAGACATCCTCGATACTGTAATAGTATTGAAACAACCACAGGACTATCGATCCGATCAAGGTGCTTATTTTGAGGTGCATTTTGAAAAGACGAGACATTTTACAGGAGAAGATGCCGCAACTTTTAAGGTGCAGCTCAGAGAACAATCGGATGGGCTGTGGTTGTGGGAAATTAATGAGCCAGACATAAGTTCAGAAATTATTGCAGTTGCTGAAGCAATTAATGAGGGGCTCACAATAGATCAGATTAAAGAACAAACAGGCCTGAGCAAATCCAAGGTGGAGACAAGAAAGAAAAAGGCAAAGGAGCAGGGCCTTATTAAATAGAAGCAAACAAATTTCCGATTTCCGATTTGCCTAAGAAAATAAGAAATCGGAAATCCAAAATAAGGAGGAATGTATGACATCACAAAAACAAATAGAAGCTAACCGCCAAAACGCCCTTAAATCAAAAGGGCCAACAACAATTGAGGGTAAAACTCGCTCTAGCAAAAACGCTATAAAACATGGACTACTATCAAAAGATCTAGTGATTCACGGGGAATGCAAATCTGAATATCAAATCTTTCGGCAAGCCCTCATAGATACATTTCTACCACAGGGCTCTATAGAATTTTTGCTAGTTGAAAAAATCGCCAGTTGCGCATGGAGGCAACGCCGTGCTATTCAAGCAGAATCCTCTTTTTTTCATAAGGGACTTTCCAACCATTGGAGCCCCAAAAGTCTGGAAAACTTTTTTAAGGGCCAAGATGGAGCCTGCCTTCAAAATTTAACTCGTTATGAAACTGCTTTAGAAAAAAATTTCTATCGCGCGATGCAGCAATTAAAAGAGATTCAAAAAGCTCGTCAAGCTGCGTCATTGGACATATTTAAAAATGGGTTCGTTTGGTAAAAAGTAGATATGTCGATGGCTCCATCATTGTTTGCTCTCACATTCTATTTTAAGACTTAATGTGAGTCTCCCACCAACTGCTTGCAGCATTTTGAATTTCTTGGATTTCACTTGGAGTTAGTCTCTCCTCCAATTTCATTTTATATGAAAAAATGCTTTCTATGTGCCCAACATAGCAGCCATAATAGTCGCTACTACTTCCCCAAGAACTCGAG
>CALBHK010000209.1 GCA_937894565.1 uncultured Chlamydiae bacterium | reverse complement strand
CCCGCTTGTGCGACGAAGGCATCTTTGGCGCGTAGGGCCGAGCACGCGAGGAGCTGCGGCACCGCAGCGAGCGCAGCAGGTAAATTTTGTTGGCTGACGTGTGCAGTTCGAGAATTATTTATCCCTCAAGTGGCAGCTTCTTTATCAGCGACAGGATTTCTGCCGCTTTTTCGGGGTCTGGTACATTTTCTGGCCTTAATACTTCCTCGCTTTTCTTGAGGTCCCATTTCCATGCATAAGTCATCTTCTTTGCGGCATCGAACATCTGATCAATGTGGAGTTGATGAATAGGGCCATAACTCAAATCGAGCCAACATTCTGCAACTTTAAGAAACGAGCTAAAGGCTACTGTATAATTTTGCTTATTTAATGCGATATCTGCATCATTTTCATAAACTCGCATGCGGAGCTGAGTGTTTTCTCTGCTGACCTTATCAGATAGTGATTTGGTATCGGTTCTGATCTTCTCAAGTAACTTGCTCTCCATTCTTTCTATCAAATCTTTCAAGTTTTCAACGCGCTCCCCATTGAGTTTTTCACCAGCATCCATCTGCCGATTTGTCGCTTCTGTTAAAGCGGATAAACGGCTTTCTACACGTTCTTCTAATCCTTTTTGGTCATTGGATACTTCTGTTTTCAGTTTTTCAACCGCTTCGCGTAATTTTTCAATTAGAATTGCCTCTGCCGCGGCATTTTTTTGAATGAGTGCATTTTCAGCGAAACTAATCTTCTGTGTTAATTCAGCTAAGGCGGTATTGGCTAAGTCCTTAATTTGTCTGTCAATGTCCCGCGCAACATCGCGTACCTTCTTCTCATTGAACCACCAGTTACTGGCAAATACCGCTAAAATTGCTGTCGCTAATCCACCTAAGGCGTAGAAAATTGTCTTTAGAACAGCATCGTTTGCCTTTATCTGGTTTTCATAAAGCAATTTATATGCCTCAGCCTCTGTGAACCCTAGGCTATTTATTTCTTTCTCTTTACCTGATTGTTCGCCTGCATGCAGAAAAGTCGAAACAACCATTAGAATCAATAGGGTTTTTAGCATTTAATGTCTCCGAGTGAGTAATATTTCATCTGCGCATGTCAGCCAACGTGGATTTTACCTGACGTTTGGTGACGCTTCGTTCAACTTTGTATTCGGTAAAGCCATATTGCGTCACCAAATGTGCCCGGAGCGCCTCGCGGCAAAGCACAAAACAAGCGTCCCGCT
>CALBHK010000208.1 GCA_937894565.1 uncultured Chlamydiae bacterium | reverse complement strand
GGTCTTGATAGACTGCAACTTCCAGTAATCGAGCGTCTTCTGTCCCTTCTCGCACTCGCAAAAGGCGCACTCCTTGACTGGATAGCCAGCGTGCGGTGTCTTCCAGCCGAGGTAGCCGGTATCCTGGCAACTGACACATTGATAGGTGGTTTTACGCGAAGCGGGAATACTCTGGGTAGAGGTCTTCTGCATTGACTGCACGATTTCCGTCGCTTCCTGGTGAACGTCTTTCATGCTGTTTTGTCCTTTTTTCGTCCTGATAACGAACTTTGCCTGCTAAAAATAAACTTGCGTGCTCTTCGAGCCATGCGGGTTTGGGTACAGGGTAATCGGGTCGCGCCCTCGCCCAACTGCCAAATAATTCCTGAATGCCATCTTTCGTTCTGAATTTCGGGCTCATTTTGCAGAGCGTTTCCAGCGTGCCATTCGCGTCGCGTTTGGCTTTGACGACTCCCGCCGATGCCAGATCGCGCAACCCCAGCCCATCCAGCATAGCGCCCAACATCTCCGTCCAAACTGGAGCCGGAATGATGATTTTCTCTTCGTCTGCGCTAATCACGCGGTTGTCGGTGGGCGGCTGGAACGATGCGGACTGGACGCGTGAGGGCGGGTCAGACATGGGCGGCTCTGCGGCAACGATTGCCGCTTGCTGAGGACTCATACGCACCTTTATGGGCTTGGGGGCATTTTTTGACCAACGTCGCGAAAGCTCTAAGGTTTGCGGGTCGATGCCAACCGCTTGCGCTTCTTCCTGAACCGCGTCTTCAGAAACGGGTTGCGGGTCGCCTTGAGCGGGAATTTCGTGTTTTTCTGTTTGCGTTTCCCCATCAGCAGCCAAAACAGGTTCTTCAAAAGTGGGGGCGGGGTCGGGTGGGTATACGAGATCACACTCTCTCTTAAGATCATGATCTTGATCTTTATCTTCTTCTTTATCTTTATTTGTACCTTCACCTGGAATTCCAGGTGGATTACCAGGTGGATTTTGCTTGTTTTTGACACTTTCGGCACTGATAGGAGTGCCGTTTTCGTCGCAAGTGTCCTTCCCCCGACTGCCATCCGCAAGGGTCCAGTTATTGCATAGGATTACTCCGCGGCTGTAGTTGTAGCGAATTCTGTCTTGCCAGCCCTCTGGGCGCGGATACCGTGATGGCTGCGCGTACTGTAGGCTCTGGTACTCCCACCAGTTTAAAAGTTGGGCATACCGCTTACCTTCTACCTCATACAGCTTAATAGTTTCGTTGTCGGCGATCAGGCAGAGAGAGTTGCCAATGTCATCACTGCCCAAATCATCGTAGGGAAAAATCTGAGCACGCAACCACGCGGCGTTGGCCTTCAATCGTCCCTGGTCATCAGCTATCGTAATCATGCCGATGAGTAGCAATCTTGCTACCATCGGCAGTTCTCCAAACTTCTCATTCGCCCATGTAGCGGCGTCAATCATTCGTTTCATCGTCTTCACACCTCAATCATTGCTGTAGCTAATTCCAAACAGGCACGGCATCTCAGAAGGATCAATCCATGGCAGTGCTTCCGCGAATGTCACCTTTTCGTCATCAAGCGGAAAGTGTCTCCGCTCAAGCTCTTCGTCTTCGAGTGGGCGCGTTGAGGATAGAACTACTAATGCGTCCACATTGAGACCCTTCGCCACTTTGGCGGCGACTACTTCGGCACTTTCGCCGATCCAGTATTGTGTTTTCAGCACTTGAAATACTTGAGATGCCATATTATCCTCCTATTTGAAATTCATTATTCGGCTACCTGTCGGTAGTCGAAAGTAAATACTCTATATTTGTCCGTATCGCACTCTTACCTTTTCTGATATCATTTCACCAGCTAGCCTCTGGCGGCACTCCACGTCCCCCGCCATGCTCACATCGCTCCTTCGCTGCTGCTGAACAATCATCCACTAATCTTTATTTGCAATTTAATACTTTTGTCGTAGACTAGATTCGGTTTGGCGCGTTTTGCGTCGCCTTGGCTAGTCCATAGGTGGCCTATGAATAAAATATCCCAGGAGATTGACCTGTTCCTCGAAAATCGGCGGGCGAAACATTTGTCTGCGAGTACTGTCAATTGGTACGCCCAGCAGCTTTCCTCTTTTTCGCGTTATGTGGATGAATGCGGGCTACCGGCTGACGACCCCGACACGATAGAAGCCTTTCTTATAGCGCAACAAAAGACCAACATATCTGAATCGACGCTTCATGCGCGCTTTCGAGCCATCCGCGCTTTTATGCGCTGGTACGAAAAGCGATCTCACCGCAAGCGACAGACATTTGACAACCTGGTGGATTACATCGACGCTCCAAAGGTGGCAAAACACAAGCCGCGAGTTGCGGACCCTAACCACCTGAAAAAGCTGTTGATGTTCATTGGCTCGGCTTCGTTTGCCGATATCCGTGACAAGTTTATCGTTCGCTTGCTTTGGTCAACTGGGGTGCGTATCAATGAGGCGTGTAATCTGACCCTGAACGACGTAGACTTGGTTGCGGGCTTTGTCCTGGTAAGGGATGGCAAGGGTGGAAAGGATCGGCTGTGTCCCTTTGGCGAGGATTTCAAAACCGCTTATCTTGAGTATCTGATGAATCGACCAGCGACCACCTGCGAAAAGTTGCTGTTATCGGCTGGGGGCAAAAAATCGTATTACTCAGTAGGGTTGTTGCCCAACGGTGTGCGCCAAATGCTTGAGCGCCGATGCGTGGATGCTGGCATCCAGAAAATCAATCCGCACTCGATCAGGCACCTTTACGCAATTGAACGCTTGAACAACGGAATGGCGCTCAGTGCTGTAAGTAGTGCGATGGGGCACACGTCGGTTTCGTTTACTGCGGCGAAATATGCAAAGTGGGTTTCAAGTGGCTTGCGGCGGGAGTATGATAACGCGACGAAGAACCAGAAGAATCAGAGCACATGATTTTTCGTCATGCGCTTTGGAATAAAAAGTCAGGCGCTTTGAGATTTGTTAATCAAAATACGTGACTCTTAATCAGCGGGTTCAGGGTTCAAGTCCCTGGTGAAGCACCAGCCCACCATTGGTATGGGGACGTGCGCCAAACCACAATCGTCTCCATACCAAAACGTAAACGTTTTGCCGCCCAATCCTCGCAAGGGGATTAAGACTGTTTTTAATGTGCGAAGCGTATGATGAAATGGTGATATCGGTGAAGAGTGGCTGATTACGTGGTCACTACGAAGTCTTAATAGTAACCAACCACGCGTCATGCGTGTTAGGCGATTGACAATCTTCCTACCGCTAAGTTGAGAGATTGTTAATCATATATGAGTCACTCATTGTATTGCATCATCAACGATCTGTCATCTGACAATTGTTGATGGTTGGCTAAAGAGTGACTGAACCCATCGGGGTTAAAGGGGAGGCTCACTGTTCAAGCAGTGGGCTTTTCTTTTTTTTAGCCCCGACCATCCTGGACATTTACGCCGCTTGCAGCGTCGGGGCGAAACCTTTTCCCGCTGGAGAAATTTCCAACGTCGGTTTCACCTGTTCCATGTACTGAGTCGCCAACACAACGAATTGCCGGACGTCAAGTCCGTACATCGCAGCGACGTCCTCGATCATCCGCTTATCCTCTGGCTTGATGCGGACTTGTAGCAGTGTATTGGGGGCGGGCGAAGAAGTATTCTCCGTAGACATCACTATGCTCCTTTTGTTCAAATTTGACTATGCAATCAGGATAGCACACATAACCAACAGTGTCAATACTGCCAGTATGATTTATTGATGCTTTCTAGCTTTTTGAGGCATTCTTTTAGATGATTTGCAGTGCGCAGTGCTCTATATACTATTCTCGCGCGAATCGGCATAATTTACATACGTCAAATGTCAGTTTCTTGACGTTTTTAGGTATGTTAATCTTGCCAAGAAATGTTAAGTTACTGAACCCCACTCGCCACAGCCCAAATCGCCAAAGGAGCGCCCCATTATGATCCGTCAAAAGAATCGATTTTTATTTCCTGCCGTGATAGTCATTTTAATTCTTATCACTGCCGTCGCCTTTTTCGCTCAGAGCAATGGCAAGCTCGCCAGTATCCCACTGCTCAACATCGCAGCCGAGCCGACGTCATCCTTAGACTTTGTGCGCAAGCGGGCAGAGGGTTGCACGACCGTGGCGCGTGACCAGTTCCTCAAAGATGCCAGCCGCATCAATGGCATCTTTGAGGATAGCTTTGCACTCGCCTCTGGCACATCAAGAATCGCGCTGTCGCCAATTGTGGCGGATATGCAAAGAGCGGCGCGGGAAATGAAGGCATTGACCGTGGATGATTGCGGGAAGCTTGTTCAGAGCGAGCTGGCGACCGGCTACGACGAAGCTGTTGCTATGTTCCTGGCATTTATGAAGGAAGACTCAGCAGGCACTGGGCTGATAGAGGTCAGCGCCCAGTTGCAAAAGGCGTACCGTTTTCTGCTTGCCTATAAAATGGACGCATCGGCACCTTTTTTATTGCAGGACTTCTTCGTCTGGTTGAAGAACGAAAACAACAAACTACCCCAGCCGCCAGAGTTGACGTATTTAAGCGAGATCGAGGGCAAGCGTGCCCGGTGCGATGATTACGAGATGGTCGAGAGGTTAAATTTTAGCTACTACGAGGCAAGTATCCACTACGGCACATCGGACGTACTGCGAGACATAGCGAAGGAAGCGATGTTAACACCCACGCCAGAGTTATGCGATGGACGAGTCTGGCTGGTCACTCCTCAGCCAGACAAATAATTGCTACAGCGTAAAGCATTTTAACTTTTTAAGATTCGTATTGTACCGAAGGGCGACCACTATTCAGGTGGTCGCCCTTTTCGTTTCCAGCGAATAGTTATTTCAAATACGAAAACGTTTTCGCATTTGAAATAACTGGGTTTTAATAGTAAATATCAAAAGTAATATATTAATCATACTTAGAGTATTGACACGATATTGATAGTGTGGTAAAATCATAAGCGTAGGTTGTAAAAAAAGAGGCACCTGGCGTTCCCATGGAAAGTTGCGCCAGATGCCATAGCGATAATCTCGCAAGGAGAGTTACCATGCGCAATTCTACCACACTCGGTGTGGTCGTTCAAGTTTACCTAAAGAACGACCCGCGCCGAAGCAACCCCTTTAATCATCCCGACCACACCTTCCAACCCAGCGACGACCCAGTCGCCGACAAACTCTACCTGGCAGGCGTGAAGGCTGGCACGATCGCCCGCTTCTATGTAACAGCCTGTGAGACTATCAAGCCCGGTCAACTGCACGTGGCGATCTACGACCGTCACAACGGCAACATCGTCGCCAGCTTTGAGCCACGGCAAAACAGTGGGTTTGCCAGAAAGTTTGGCGCCCACGAAGCGAATCTCTTCCCGGTTCTGGAACTCATTCAACGCGTTGCCGATGAGCAAGGCGTTGAAATCAATATCGACGAAGACCACGCAAAGGTGCACAGCGCAAAAGGCATGGGGATGCTTGGCGCATTGCGCGACATGCTTGCGCAAAGTCAGAGCAACCCGATAGACGCGCAATTGTTCGCCGAGGGCGTCGCCCTGGCGAAAGCGCAGCAGCCACCAGTCAAGCTGTGGCACGACGAACAGAAGCGCGGCTATTTCTCCATCTCCAATCAATTCGCACACGCTGGCGCGTAA
>CALBHK010000207.1 GCA_937894565.1 uncultured Chlamydiae bacterium | reverse complement strand
CCATCTTCTAATGATCCTGCCTTGCCAACTGCCAAACGCAGTTTACGTTCCTTAGCTTCTTTTTCTTCAAAATGGCCGATAAAGTAGGGCTTGCAAATTTTACGCGCTAATTTTTGCCCATAAAGCGTCCACGGAAAAGGATAAATTAATTGATGTAAACTCATAAAACTCCAGATGATAAGGAACGCAACTCTTTTGCTATGCCAGAAATTATGACAATCGCCTGATCAATTTCTTCTTCTTTTGTCTCGCGACTTAAACTAAAATGCACAGCACTTAAAGCGAGCATTGTCTCTATCCCACAAGCTTTTAATAAGATTGTTAACTGCTGAGAACTCCCCCCTCCAATACTGGCGCACACACCTGCTTGATTCAGCCGATAAAGCATAGCCTCATTCACAATGCCAGGAAAAGCAATCACAGAAACATGAGGCAGTTTGAGAGCATTTATGAATAAAAGCCTAGCATCGGGATAAGCCTTAAGCACTCCTTGTTCTAATTTAGACCGCAGCCTGGCAATTTCTGTGCAAAACAGATCACTTGTTTCAAGCGCCTCTTTAGCGGCCTGACTCATTGCTACCATCAAGGGAAGATTGGGACAGCCTGCTCGATAGCCCCCTTGTTCCATCCCGCCCGCAATCAAAGGAGAAAGTTCCACTCCTTGCCGCACAAACAAAGCGCCAACGCCGCGCGGAGCATGAAAAAGAGAGCCCTCCATAGAGGCAAAATCTACGTTCAATTCCTCTATATTGATCTTCAATTTTCCAACCACATGAGAGAGATCCACATGAAGATAGACCCCGCGCTCTTTACAAAGAGCGGCAATCTCTTGAATGGGTTGGATCACCCCTGTCATGCCATTCGCAAAAGAGAGCGAAACCATAGCAGTGCGAGCAGAGAGCTGATCTCCAATGGCCTGCACATCGACTACTCCCTCTGCATTGGGCGCGGCGATCTTGACCTTAGCTCCCATCTCTTCTAAACGCCCTATAGCCATAAGGGCAGGCGCTTCTTCTATAGCTGTTGTCACAAATTGCGTGCGTCCTCCTTTTATCATAGCCTGCAAATAGACAGAAAAAACAGCTTGATTCACTGCTTCAGCCCCGCTTGAAGTAAAGATGATAGTATCTTCCGGGGTGGCCCCTAATAATTTATAGATAGAGCGATAGGATTCTTCAATAGAGGGATATAGCCTCTCTCCATAGCGATGAGGCGCTAAGGGATGGCCCCAATAATCTGTTAA
>CALBHK010000206.1 GCA_937894565.1 uncultured Chlamydiae bacterium | reverse complement strand
TTCATCATGATGGGAATTAATTCCTCAGCTGGAATAGAACCATATGATTTGTGTTCAGGAGGTACTATAACGTATAGGCCGTTAACTGGACTAATAAGCTTCCCATCTCTTTTTAGTCGAGACAAACCCGCTCTTGCAGCACCATAAGAGAGGTTAAGAGCCTGCATGATCTCTTGAGAAGTGAAATATCTCTTTCCACCAGATCGTAATTTTTCAAGATATTCAATAAACATAGCATGCCCTAATAGTGATACATTTCGTCACATATAGGACATAGTATATCTTAAGATCCATAATGTCAAGCAAGATTGAGTTCTCTGTGTCCTAAAAGTGACGATTTTTATCATTTTTAGGACATGGCCTTTCTTTAAGGGGTAATAACGGTGTTGTCATGTCCTTAAAGTGTCATATTTCGTTACTTTGAGGACATGGTAAGTCTATTCTGAATAAGCGACATTATTATCGAAAACAGAATAAATCGATAATAACGGCATTTCTTATCAGCACGGATGGTGATAATTGGTAGCATTATTATCGAAATCTGCTAGAATCGCTTTCGGTGAAGTTGACATTACCCACCCAGTTTGGAGGTGGTTATTTTAAAGGATGCCAACCTCCGCCACCCTACGTTCTTCGAACTTCGGGCGGCACGCCAGAAGTGAGGTAGAACTAGGAGTGTCTCACGAAGCCTTGGCGCAGTGAGACTGTACAGATTATGCATTATGTTTACTTTTTAGAATTATCAAATAGCAATATTTACGTCGGCTTCAGTAGCAATCTAAAGCAACGATTTCAAGCTCAT
The DNA here is from genome assembly GCA_937894565.1 of uncultured Chlamydiae bacterium. Classification (GTDB taxonomy): domain Bacteria; phylum Chlamydiota; class Chlamydiia; order Chlamydiales; family CALBHK01; genus CALBHK01. The sequence continues at coordinate 1,336 of CALBHK010000206.1, read as the reverse complement.
AATGACGGTAAAGTACCTGCAACTGCTGGATTTTTGCCTGCAAAACTAAAAAGTTATGTTGCAGTTGAAACCAAAAAAAGGCAATGGCGTTAGAAAAATATACATCTCGCCAATGAATTTTCGGTAAAAACTTCAAAAAAAGCTTGAAAATATTTTTAATGGGATCATGCTATGTAGCATGAAAGCATTCACTCTTACAGAAGCACAAACGAATGAGCTCAAACAAGCGCATCGTGCTGCAAAAAATAAAAAAGACGCTGATAAACTCAAAGCAGTGTATTTATTATCCCGTGGAAAAACACCCCAAGAAATAGCAGAAGTATTAATGCTTGATATAGATACGATAGGTAATTATCGTAAACGCTATGTGTCAGGTGGGGTTTCTGGTCTGCTAAAAAATAATTATTTTGGTAGTGAACCTCTGTTGAATTGCGCTGAAATCAAAGAACTTACAGCACACTTAGAAGTTCAAACGTATTTGACGGTCGAAGCCATTGTTGAACATGTGAGGCAGATTTATGACCTTCATTACTCAATCAGTGGAATGAGGCAATTACTGCACCGCCTTAACTTTGTTTATAAGAAGGCAAAAACCATACCTGGTAAGGGAAATGCAGAGTTACAAAAGGCTTATCTGGGCATGTTAGCCGAGATTTTAAAAGCCAAAGGTGAGCATGACGCCCACTATTATTTGGATGGCGTTCATCCTCAGCATAATACTCAATTAGCTTACGGTTGGATTAAAAAAGGCCAGGATAAAGTTGTGAAATCAAATTCTGGTCGGCAACGTATCAATATCAATGGTGCCTTAAATGCAGACATATTGGAGGTTGTTATTCGCACAGACGATACTATTAATGCGCAATCCACCTTGGCCTTGTTTAAGGCCTTAGAACAAAAACATCCCAATGCAGAATCGATTTTTATCACCTTAGATAATGCAAGATATTACAAAAATGCATTAATTTATGAGTACTTAGAAACTTCCAAAATCAAACTGCTTTTTATGCCACCATACTCACCTAATTTAAATTTAATCGAACGATTGTGGAAATTCATGCGTAAAACGATTTTGTACAATAAATATTACGAAAAATTTGCTGATTTCAAGGCTGAGGTTATGCTGTTTTTTGAAAATATTGTCCAATACAGCGATAAATTAAGCACATTGTTGACTAAAAATTTTCAGATTATTGACGCATAAATACCGAAAATTCATGTGCATTGGGTATATTTCAAAACTGGCTCAGGAAAAGCGGTGGCTATGAAGCGCTTTTTGTAAACCCCAGTTCGGGGTTTCAAGTTTTATAAGGCCATTAACTGCGTAGGCTCTTTT
>CALBHK010000205.1 GCA_937894565.1 uncultured Chlamydiae bacterium | reverse complement strand
TTTGGAACTAAAGATCGACTCCAAGCTTCAGTTGTTCGTATAGTCGGTGGTTATTCAGAAGGCTCTGGTTTCTTTATTTCTCCCAATGAAGTTATTACCAATTTCCATGTAATTGCAGATGAACCAAGTCCAAAAGTCATACTGCCAAATGGTGAGTTTGTAACTCCAGAAAAAATAGTTGGCAACAAAAGTGCAGATTTAGCAGTACTAACTATTAAAGAGCGCCATCCTGAGATAGTCCTTCCTTTATTAGGTTTTGATGAATATATCTCTATTTCTGAGGATGAACTTCTTGAATCTACTGGCTACCCTCTTGGAACAGATCTAACAGGAAAAGCTACGGTTGTGAAAGGTAATTTCATTTCATTCAGAAAGTCAAAAAAAGATCCAGTTAGTTATGTTCAAACAAATATAAATTTGGTAGCTGGAATGAGTGGCGGCCCACTTACAGACCAGTGCGGGAAGGTCATTGGAATTAATACCCAAGGTTTAGCAGGCCTATCCTTATTTGTTAGTTCTAGTTGGGCAAAAAATTTGATTCCAAGCTTCACCGATCAGGGAGTTGAGAAAATAAACGTTGATGCTTCTTTCTCTCCAGAGAAAGCAGTTGAAGCATTCTACACATATCTTAAAGCTCGTAGGATGGAAGACGGGTTTAAACTTTTAAGTAAGGACTATCTTACTAAAACTAGTTTTGATGAATGGACTACCAGATTTACTAATATTCTGGATGTAGATGTTATTAAAACTGAAAAGTTTGAGAATACAAAAGATACAGTCTTCTTAAAATTTTTAACAAAAAATTGGGTAGATGGTGAAGTAGAAATACATTACTACGAAGGAACATGGCAAACAGTGCCAGAAGATGGGTTATTTAAAATGAATAAAAGCAAAATTCTAGAAGTTGATAGACCTAGCTGGGGGTGGTTTTATGAATAAGCCTAGACAAAATAGATCTGTTTTCGAGTTTAGTAAAAAATAGACGTTGCCTGTGAGCGGGTACCGGGAATCGAACCCGGGCCGAAAGATTGGAAATCTCTCGTTCTACCATTAAACTATACCCGCGAAGAATGTGTCTATTTTATAATAGTCCAGCGAGATTTGCCACTTTTTGCTGCAATCTTCAAATTACACTGTTTTTGCCTAACTGAGGCAACTTTTGTATAATACCTGTTGTTCAAGCTGTTATCGCACTAAAAGGAGTGTTTCCGTGCAATTTATACGCTCAAACGTATACTATCTGATTGTTATATTGATAACTGCAATATTTGTTGTTGGAAATTTGATTTTCCTCCACAACAACCTTGTTTCAACTCGTCAGATTGCCTTTAATACCCCCATGAAGGTTCAATACATAAGTGAACCTAAAATGGTAAATGGAGTATTGGCAAGGGTAATGAATGTTGAGTGGGATCCGGAAGGTCATCCGGGAGAGTTTGAAAAATTCTACTTCTCAGCAGGTGGTTTCGAAGTAATACAGACGAAAAGAGCAACGGGTGGTTGTTTGATGACGATGCTTGAAACAGAAGACGGTACCGTTTTGCAGGTCAAATTACCTGTTTCAGGACGGAAAGAGTGCCCAGCAGAAGAATCGTAAGGGGCACCAAAAAGGACTCGATTTCTCGAGTCCTTTTATTTTTGTCGGAGTGCCCAGATTCGAACTGGGGACCTTCCGCTCCCAAAGCGGACGCTCTACCAACTGAGCCACACTCCGAAATTTGCTATCAAGGGCTATTATATCAATAATTACGCAAATTCGCTAAAATAGAAATTATGCACTTAAAAAAGTTCTATCCAGACACGATTGTACCACTCCTCTTAACATTTGCAGTGTTTGCTTTCTTTGTGGCTCTCTTGTTTGGTGAAATCAAGCTACTCAATTTGTTTGTCATTGCTCGTGAGCCTATTTTAATTCGAATTCTTCTCTCTGACGTCTTAATTGGAATGACAATTTATCTTAAAACCTCTATCGATTTTGCCATTTTTATCGGAAGACTCATGAATACCTATCCTGGGTGGAAGAACCGCGTCATGATTGAAATTGGAACGGCTGCAGGCAATGCTCTTGGCACCTTTGCCATTCTTATTATTTGGGATGTATTTCGTGAAGTTCGCTTCTTAATGGCTGCAATGATCGTACTTGCCGCTCTTGTCTTAATTCGTATGGCGGAAGACGGTTTGGAGCATGCTCGTACTAAAGACAAAACATATCCTGTTAACATCCTGAATTGGGTACACTATTTTGAAAAAATACTTCAGACAATAAACAAAGCGGTTGCTCCTGTCTTGTCACGCTTAATTCCAAATCTCTCAGTGAGTGAAAAGAAGAAGATAACCTTTAAAGGATTGTTTCTTCTCTCGTTTACCGTTCCTTTTATTTTAGGGTTGGATGATTTTGCTGGTTACATTCCACTTTTTAATGTTGTTAATGTGTTTGGTTTCGCAACCGGGGTATTTCTTGGGCATATGATTCTCAATATCTTTTTATTCCTGTCACCACAAGCAACTATTCGTATTGTTAAAAATCCAATTATTTCATTAATTGGAAGCGTTGCCTTTGTAGCTCTGGCTGTCTGGGGTATTGTGGAGGCGATCCATTTAGTGGGGTAATATGCACAAAAATGCCACCATTGCTGGTGGCTTATTTTCTTACGTTCTACTCACAAATTGAGTAATCATCTTCTGTTGATCGTCTAATGAAGCTGGCCAGTAGTGAATTACTTCATTGATCATATCAATTGCTTCTCCTATTGGTACCTGCTTCCTCAAAAACTTTATTGAGGTTCCAAGTAGGTCTGCTCGCTCAATCTCAAAACTTATGTTGAAATCTTTCGGGTGAGTATTAACCGGAAGGCGAGTGAAGGTGATAATGTTAATCATCGGACTCGCGTAAATCGCTAGTGTTGTTTTACCAAACAGACCATGAATCGCCACCCCGTTTCCGGTAAAACTGACTCGTTTGGCTAATCCGTTTTGCCAAACCAAAAGATTAAATTGTGTCAGTGCATGACTTAAAACATTCTCTTCAGCCCTCAGGTATTGCAATACCATCTGCTCAACGGACTTCATTTGTGTAACATCAGCTGCTATTTGGGCCAGTTGTGTACACAAGACTTGACGATGTTGATCTTTCCCCATTTCAAAAATGTTTGGTATTGAATACACATGAGCTTTCTTAACGTATCTTGTGCGTAGCTCAGATACCCACGGAAAATCTGTTGTTTTGAAATAGATCATCGCTTCTCCTATGATTTTAGGAAGATCGTTAATAATATCTTCATCTTCATAGGGATCTACAACTTTTGCCTCCACATACCAGGCAAGAAATGTTGCAATTTCGAAGTGTCCAAAGAACTCCTTCAAGCTGCTTTTTTTAATGTACCTCTTAAATTGTGTGACTAAGGCTGCTTTTTTCACCAGCTAACTCCTTTTTGTCGGTAAAAATAAGGGGTTGGGGAAAAATCCCCAACCCTTCAAAGAACTTCGCTAACAGTTGTTGCCACAACGAACGGGAACTGTCATCCCAACGCCACCTTGGATGACCACATGTTTGGATTCGATATTCCCTCGACGACCAGCAAACACAGGTCCAGCTAGTGAGGCCAAAATCAAACCGAGTCCGACAATACGTGCGAGCTTCTTCATTATCGTGTCTCCTTAGGACAACGTTAGCGAGATGAGTATCATACCAAACGAAAAGAGGAGTTACAACCCCTTTTTGAAGTGTGCGGAGGACGATTCTTATTTTGAACCATTTATTCCGCTTCTCGAGCATTTTAACAGGTTAATGAAGGCTTATCTAGCTTATAAGGAAAGTATTTGATACAAAGATACGAGGTAAGTCCTCAAGTCAGCCACAGTTGAGTTTTTATCAAACTTGCTTTTTGTTTCTCTCGAATCTAAATATAGTATATCTTTCATATATAGTCGCCGAGTTAGGGTGAAATGGAAAGGACACTTAACTTGTAGTAAGCGGAAATAGATGTATGTATACAAAAGAACAAGAAACTGAACTCCTCGGTTACAAAGACCAAGACCCAGAAGCTCCCGATTCTTTTTTTAATGACTCGATCTCTACCATTGATGCGATGTTCTTTGCTTCTAGTTCACTTATCACTCGATGAGAAATAGAAAGCTTGTTGTCAAGGAAGAAGCCATAATAAAGCGCTGAAAGAACAACGGTAATAAATACTAGAGAAGTAAGAATAACTTTAAGTGAGACTTTTTCAAAGAAAGACTTTAAGACTGCAGCTCATACTATTCACTTTAAACACTGTGATGATAAGTGCAAAAAGATCAGCATTTTGCGTAGAAGAAAAAGTATTGGTATAATCCCTATGGGTTAAAATAATAGGAGGATTACATGAAGGTAGTCGGAAAAGATACAGATCAATATCGAGAATGGGTGGGCATAAGATTTGTCTGTGTTCGTAATAAAAAAGTCTATGAGGTGGAAAAAACAGATCTAAAAAAGATTAAGACTGTTAATTTTCCATCATATGAGAACAGACATAAGGCGCTGCGTTGTCCCAATTGTGGGGCACATGTCTTATTAAACAGAGATTTCAGAAATAGCAGACCTTATTTATCCCATCACTAACATAAAATCCCCAGTAGAACACTGGGGATTTATTTGTGCCAAGGGCGGGACTCGAACCCGCACGGGATTGCTCCCACACGCTCTTAAGGCGTGAGTGTCTGCCATTTCACCACCCTGGCGTTTCTAATTCGCAAATTTTACCATAGAATGAGATATGAAGAATGTGGTGTTCTCGTATACTCGTTTGTCAGTTAGTTATTTACTTCCAAGACTCGGTACCAGTGAGGGTGGTTTAGCCTCAAAAGATGCAGAAGCAAGACTTGCTTCACACGGCAAAAATGAATTAGCCAGTCAGAAAACAACAGCCCTTGCTGTCTTTCTTCGCCAGTTTAAGTCTCCCTTTGTCTATTTGCTTATGGCTGCAGCCATTTTGTCATTTATTTTGGGAGAAACAACCGATTCGATCTTCATAATCGTTTTTATCACGATTAATAGTGTTTTAGGCTTCTATCAGGAATATCAATCAGAGCAGACAGTTGCGCTTCTTAAAAAACTTATTGATGCCAAGGTAACGGTCGTCCGTGACGGCAAAAATACATTGATTGCTGCATCAGATTTAGTTCCAGGTGACATTGTGATCCTTTCACCTGGTGACATTGCGCAAGCTGATCTTCGTTTGATAGACGTAAAAAACTTTACGGTTGATGAATCGATTTTAACAGGGGAGAGTGAAGCACAAGCTAAATCTGCAAGTGAAATTACAACAAAAGTTTCAGAACTCTATGAAGCTACAAACTGTATGTTTGCAGGAACAACCGCAATAGGCGGTTGGGCTAAAGCAGTAGTTGTGGCAACTGGCCGTGACAAAGTCATTTCACAGATTGCAGAAAAGACTGTTAACACCAATCGAGAAAGTACGTTTGAAAAAGGAATCTCTTCTTTTAGTCGTCTTATTTTAAAAATTGTAGGTGTAACGATCAT
>CALBHK010000204.1 GCA_937894565.1 uncultured Chlamydiae bacterium | reverse complement strand
AAGAATAAAATGATGAAAATCACAAATAAAATATAGGCAATGTGCGTTGCTGTTCCAGCGACTCCTCCTAAACCAAGAAGCCCTGCAATGATAGCAATGATAAGAAATGTGACGGCCCAATTTAGCATATATCTACTCCATCTGATGGTTATATCCACCTATATAAAAATTTAGAAATATAAAGCAACAGAGGGTTATCCGACATTCAGCTCTTCTCTGGTTAGAAAAATGTTACATTTTTTATCTCTCCGAGGATTAAAAGATTACGTTTTTTCAACCTCTGAAGAGCTGAATGTCGGTCAGAACTCAGCTTTTATCGATTTAAGTGTTCTGGGGCTAGAGGTATGATCAACCATGCGATAAGGTATAAAAGAAGACCTGATCCTGCAAGGAGGAAGCTGAAAGCAACAAGAAGTCTGACAATGGTTGGGTCTATATCAAAATATTCTCCAAGCCCGCCGCATATTCCTCCAACCATATAATTATTGCGTGAGCGATATAATTTTTTTTGATTCATTTTTGTTTCCTGTTAGAAGTTTAGTGTAAGAAAAATGGTCGGATTTGTTAAGTTATTAAAAATAAAATGGTAGCATCTATATTACTTAAAATCAATTGTGTTGGATATGCCGAAGGTGATTGAAGAATTGGTTTTTGACTGCGTCGGCTTTGCATCAAAATTTTTATCTTCACTCATGCCTTGCCTTAAGTCAATGGTTATTCGCTCCAGATAAAAATTTTGAACAGCCTTCTTGTCAAAACTCCAATTCTTCAATCACGTTCGGTATACAAAGCGTTTTCAATAGAAAGAAATAAATCTAGGGGAGGGTGTTAAAACTTTATTGATTTAAAAATGGTAAGACTGCTAAAATGAGGCTATCATCCCGTATGGCAAAGCCATGCGAAGGCCACGGGTTCCGACTCGTGGTTTCTTTTTTTTTGAGGCTTAATGAATCAGCAGCGCGTTATCTGTTTTATAGATGGATTTAATCTTTATCATGCAATCAATCGGCTAAAGCTACCTCATCTGAAGTGGCTGAATCTTTGGTCTCTCTCTTCAGTGTTTATTCGCCCTAAATCTCAAAAATTAGTCGATGTTATTTATTTTTCCGCTTACGCAGATTGGTTGCCTCAATCAAAAAAACGACATCACCAATATGTTAAGGCTCTCGTCTCTTCTAAAGTCAGTACGGTTCTGGGAAAATTCAAGCAAAAAGATAGAAAGTGCCCTAAATGTAAGCACATGTGGTGCGGACATGAAGAAAAGGAAACGGATGTTAATATCGCTCTTGCTATGTTAGATTTGGCTTATAAAGACAAGTTTGATCACGCCTTTCTTATTTCCAATGATTCTGATTTAGCCCCGGCCATTCACATGGTTCGTAAAAATTTTCCCCAAAAACTAATTACTACAATTGTACCCCCACATTACACTCACAGTAATGAGTTGATTAAAGCATCTTCCGAAAAAGCGAAAATAACAGTCAATCACCTTGAAAGATGTTTATTTCCTCAAGTCATTTATGATGCTGGAGGCAATATCGTGGTTTCTTGTCCCGTGGAATATAATCTTCCCTTTATCTTATAAGCATCTAAGATCTTGATTAAAGATTTTTATATATCTTTTCAAATAAGTTGGTTTTATTTAAAGTATTGCTTCTTTAATATGGAATGGAGAAGACTGATGAAATTTATCCCCTTAGTAATACTTTCAACCCTTTTAACTGGATGTGCGTTCACAAGAGATTACGTGGATATTGAATACAAGCCCAATTGCACACCCCAAGAAATTCTCGGTGCAGAAAATGTTGAAGTTGCTGTCCATATAGACGATGTCAGATTTAAGGAAAATATCGGCTGCAAGATCAATGGTTACGGCATAGAGATGGCTAATATTATGGCGAGCAATGATCTTTCTGAAGTCTTTAAAAATGCTATTATCTGGGAGTTAGAGCAGCGTGGGTTTGTTATTACTTGTGGAGGCAACCATCTTGATGTGGAGCTAATTAAGTTTTTTAATAATTTTAAGCCGATCTACTTTGGTGCAAGAGCGGATTCAGAAACCATTTTAAATGTGACTTTGAGGAATGAAAATGGAGTGATGGTCTATTCCAAAACCATTTTCGGTTTTGGAGAGGAGGAGATCTGTTTTCTTGCAGGCGGGAACAATGCACGCTTGGCTTTAGAAAGATCGCTTTACCAAGCGATACAGAAGTTAATGAAAGATCCTGGTTTTATTGGGGCACTTCTAGAAAGCAATTAGAATATTTTAAAGAAATAGCAATATTAGGATGACTCGCACAGACAAGACTTATGTTGTATTCGAGATTCAAGAAGTGATCGACGCAAAAGACATCTAGAATTAATTTACATTGTAGGTTAACTTTCTTAAAAGCATTATCCTTTAGATATTTAATCAACACCCGGGGATGGCAATTGATCGAATAATACTCCTCCTGCAGTGTTAGCAAAGGCAATCAGTGTTTTCAGAATAGGTTTTAAAGAGGACAGATCCCGTTTAAATTCTAAGGTCTTTCCTTCGGGCAAAGACGCTATATCTTGGATGTCTACCATTTATTATTCCTTATTTTAGCCACTGGCTTGCTTCTTCCAGACATTACCGGATAATGCCAGATAATGCCAGATAATTTTGAATGGAATTTATCACACTTTTATCACAGCAAGCAGCTTAAATATTCAGCAATGAAAGTTTTAGCGAATTCTTTGCAAAGCCGGCAGTGTAAATTATTCCGACATATTTAGATTAATATATTTAGGTTAATATTTATTTTTTTTCTTATAAAAGATATGCTCTTTTCTTAACTACGAGAGGATCTTTTCATGTTTGGAGTGGAATTTGTACAAGTGGTCCAAGAGCTACAACAAGAGCCCGCAATCACATTTGATTTATAGAAAGTTGGGCAGGTTTATGATAATTACGTGATGAATGATCATGCAGGCCTTACCATGGTGATGGGGCATCCTTTTGGAAATGCAGAATTTCGCAGACGCGTACAACAAGAGCAGGAAGCCATAAAGGATGTTTTTATATCTTATGGTCTGGAGGATCTTTTAATTCTTTATGATGTTGATTCCCAGGTGCATGCTACCCTTATAGAATTAGCAAGTCAGCATGACAAAGAAAAAACAGATCAACAATTTCTCAAAGAGGATGAGCTTGTCATTTCCAGTAAAACGAAAAGCATTATGAATATTAATTATGCCTTTTACTGGATAAAAAAAACTTTCCCTTTTGATGTTGAACTAGGTCCGGATGTTCTTTCTAATGAACATCGTGAACAAACTTTGAGAATTACCGATTCCGGGCAAATAGTCATGAAAGGCCGCGCTAAAGAACGTAAGCTTTTAGCTGAAATTCGCAGCGAATTTGAAGAAGAAGCGGGTGTGATCCATAAATAGACTTCTTGCGTAATTAGCTTTGCTTGAAAAAATTGATATTTTTTGAGCAG
>CALBHK010000203.1 GCA_937894565.1 uncultured Chlamydiae bacterium | reverse complement strand
TGGGTTAGATATCGCAGTCTGAAGGACTGCAAGAGTTAGCCTGATGCGTATGCCTATCTATCCTGTTATTCTTCTGTTTTATTTTGTGTAATGTATTTACTTTTTTTTATTTTTCTTATCCTGTAATCTAGCGACATGACAAGAAAAAACGTTCACATTCCCAACTTAGGCATAGGCATTGGCCTGCGTCCCGCCCATTATAACGCTATTTTTTCCGAAGAATCTCTTGAACAAGAGCCTCAGATCGACTGGTTTGAAATTATTAGCGAAAATTTTATGATAGAGGGAGGACGCCCTCTTTATTATCTAGATAAAATTTTAGAAAGATACCCTGTGGCTTTGCATGGGGTGAGCTTAGCTATCGGCAGCCCTGACCCTCTTAACTTTGACTATTTGAAAAAACTTAAAGAACTCGCTAAAAAAACCAAAACACCCTGGATTTCCGACCATCTTTGCTGGGGACGGCTTCCCCATGCCCATTATCACGATCTTCTTCCCCTTCCCTATACCCAAGAAGTCATTGATTATGTAGCCGAGCGTGCCAGAATTGTTCAAGATTATCTAGAACTCCCCTTTGCCCTGGAAAACCTCTCTTCTTACGTCTCTTTTTGCAGTGATGAAATGACGGAGTGGGACTTTTATAAAGCCGTTGTCGAAAAAGCCGATATTTTCATGATGCTTGATGTCAATAATATCTACGTTTCAAGCCAAAATCACGGTTTTGATCCCAAAGAGTACTATACATCTCTTCCTTTAGACCGCGTTTTACAAATACATCTAGCCGGCCATAAAAACTGTGGGGATTACTTATTAGACACTCATGATCAACCTGTTTGCGACCCCGTTTGGCAGATTTATGGGGATGTCTACCCGCAAACAGGGGGCGTTTCTACCTTATTGGAGTGGGATGATAACTTCATAAGTTATGAAGGTACTTGCAAAGAAGCTAAAAAAGCTAAGGCTTATCAATTGGAATTGGTTAAATGAAGACCCCCTATGATCCTCACCTTCCCGCTTCTTTAAAAAATCTCCAACATTGGTTTGGATCCATTATTGAACGCAGCATCGACCTAGAAAGCCGCATCCAACCTCTTACTCCTTCCGGAAAACCGATTCAGGAAGAATCCCCCCACTATATTCTTCCAGGACCTAAGCTACAACCCCATCAACGCATTGAAATTTACAATCAGCAATATTGGTGGCGTTTGCTTAACACACTTCAAAGCGACTTTCCTTTTCTGTTGCATCTCTACGGATATGTACGCTTTAATGAAGAAATAGCCACCCCTTACTTAGAACGCTTTCCTCCTTGCGACTGGTCGTTAGATGTATTAGGAAAAGATTTACCAAATTGGATAGCTTCATATTTTTTTGATGAAACTGCCCCCCTTGCCCTTGCTGGAGCTGAGGTAGACTATGCATTTGTGCACGCCTTTACAGCTGCTCATCATAGCGCAATTCAACTAGATACTCTTCAAAACGAAGAAGCCATTGATCGTTTTCTGAACAACTCACAATCGTTACAGCCCCACATCACTCTGCTTCACTTTCCATTTGATTTGATCTCTTTTAGAGACTCTATTTTAGAAAAAGAGATTGACCACTATCTAGGCAAATCTCTACCCCTTACCTCCCCCTCTCCCTGCTTTTTGATTATCTATCGATGTGATGATTTTTCAATTTCTATGGAAGAGATTTGTGAAACGGAATTTTACCTACTTGAAAGTATCCAAAAAGGAAAAACCATCGAATCTGCCTGTGAATCTTTAGACCCTAAATATTTAGCTTCTTTACAGAATTGGTTTAAAAAGTGGCTAGAAAATGAATATCTATATTAAACTTTCAGTCTATGACTAAAATTTCAGCAAGACAAGCCGCTTTTCGATCTGTATTAGCCTCTTTAAGAGAAGAATCATTTATTTCCGACTCTCTTGAAAAATGGTCAAAAGAGAGCCATCCTACAGAAGAAGATTATAGGCTCGCCTTAGAAATTGCCAATGGAACCATACGCCGCCTCAGTACATTAGAATGGATGGCAAAAGATCTCTCTAAAGGCGATCCATTGCATTTAAAAAATAGAGAAAAAGCGCTTCTTTATACAGCTCTTTACCAGTCTGCATTTACAGACAAAATCCCACTTTATGCCATTATTCACGAAACGGTGGAAATTGCCAAAAAACAGATCCACCCAAGCTTTGGAAAATTCCTTAACCAACTTTTAAGAAGAGTCGAAAATCACACCTTTACCCTTCCCCAAGACCTCTCAATCCATTACTCTTACCCCCCTTATTTTATTGGAAAATTAAAAAAAATTTATCCTGAGAGTTATCTTGACATCCTTGAAATCGGCAACGAAGCGCCTAAAACATTTGCGCGCAAAAGGGGCTCTCCCCCCTTTGAATATGAGCTGCTGAAAGGAAAAGAAATTCAAGAGTATTCTCAAAAAACAGATTACTACATTCAAAATCCAACTCCTGGGCACTTAATGGAACATCTCTTTAAAGAGAGGCAAATATGCCCAAAAAAAATTTTAGACCTCTGCGCATCTCCTGGGGGTAAATCTCTTATGCTTGCCGATTTATTTCCTCTAGCGCATATCACAGCCAATGATATTTCAGCTCATAAAACACTCACTTTAGAAGAAAATTTTAAAAAATATAAAATGCCTATCACTATTACAGCTTTTGATGGGAGGGAATATCCATTAGAAGAAAAGTTTGATCTTGTCGTAGTAGATGCCCCTTGCAGTAATACAGGAGTGTTGGGAAGGCGCAGTGAAGCCAGATGGCGTCTAAATGAAAAGAATATAAACGAGCTGCAGGTGCTTCAAAAGCAATTAGTGGAACGCGGAATGCAATTGGTTAACGAAGGGGGAGAGCTCTGGTATCTCACATGCAGTATTTTGCCAATGGAAAATGCGGGTTTAGAGAATGGCTTCTATTTTTTACCGAACAAGATGGGAGAAGATGGCGGCTCCGCCTTCAAAGCAACACGAAAAAAAGAATGACAAGATAGACAGGATCGCCAACGTCTGCAGGATAGGCAGGATAAATACACTTCATGGGAATAACACCCTTCTTTTTCCAAAAAAATAAAAAGGGGATGAAATTCTATTTACCTTACCCAATATTTTTATCCTGCCTATCCTGCAGACGTTGGCGATCCTGTCTATCCTGTCATTCCTCTATTCTGCTTTTACAGAGGTAACATGGTCAATTTTTTTTGTTCTGATCTGTATAGCTGTTCATCGTGCTATTTTTTTCTTGATCGTGTTATTAGGGAGTGTATTTGCGGCGCTGATGCGCATTGCCGTAATCAAGCATCTGCCTATACTTAGCCACCGTGCGCCTAGCGCAAATAATTCCCTTCTCTTTAAGTAAAATCATAATCTTCTCATCTGAAAGAGGCTTGCATTTATCTTCTCCGTCAATCATTTTTTTAATATGCTCTCTCACTGCATCTGTTGATTTTTCTTCTCCAGTATCTGTGACAAGGCTATTTGAAAAAAAACGACGCATCGGCAGCATCCCTCTGGGGGTTTGCACATATTTATTTGCCACCGCACGCGCTATCGTGGATTCATGCAATTCCAATTCCTGCGCTACCTCTTTGAGCAACAAGGGAAAAAGCTCGCCTATCTGAGAACTTAAATACTCTTTTTGTTTGGCAAGCAAATATTCCAGCACGCGATTCAATGTCTGATTGCGTTGAAAGATATTGTGCATTAGATACTTGGCCGATTGCAAATGCATGCGGATAAAATTTTTTGTCTCTTCATTTGTATCGCTTTGATCCATTAAACGAAGATAACGCCTATTGATCCTTAAATTAGGCAATGCCTCCTGATTAATAATAATAGTAAATTCTCCATCTGCTTCATCTATTATAGCATCAGGAACAACGTATGGAGTATAAGGAAGGTAAAACAAGGAGCCCGGCTTAAGGTCTAACTTAGCAATCTGATAAAAAATAGCCTCTTCTACCTGTTTAAAAGTACAGTTTAAAGATTTAGCGATGGCAGGAATTCGATTATGAAGTAAATTATCAAATTGGTGCTCTATAATTCTATATGAGAGAGTATTCTCCATACCCTTTCTTTTAAGCTGAAGCATCAGGCTCATCCGCACATCCAGTGCACCAATTCCTGGAGGATCAAATGTCTGAATAAGCACTAACATCTGCTCCACTCTTTTTATCGGCTCATTCAAAAGAAGAGCAATTTCGCTTAAAGGAACTCCTAAAAATCCATTTTGGTCCAAATTTCCAATTATTTGCTGCGCAAGCTTTTCATCTTTTTCATTTTCTAAATTTTCACTCGCCTGGGCCATTAAAAATTCATATAGTGTTTCGCTTTTTTGAATAGAATTTTCCAAAAACTGCTTGATCTTCTCTTCTTCCATGATTTGTGTAGAGCCATCCCCACTTTGAGCAAAATGATCGCGATATTCTTCATCCAATTTTTTCATCACTTCAAAATCGCAATCATCAAAACGCACCTCTTCATTTTCTTGATGATCCAAATCTAATTCCTGCTCTTTCTCAGCTTCTACCAATTGAGAGATCTCTTCATCATCATCCTCTTCCTCCTCTAAAAGAGGATTACGCTGCATCTCTTCTTTAAGCAGAGCTGAGAGCTCCATGACAGGAGCTTGAAGAAAAGCAATCGCTTGCTGCATTTTTGGCAGCATCATCAATAGCTGATTTTGTTTTTGTGAAAGGGCAAGCTTCGGGACTAATTTAAGTTCCATAATCAAATATCCTCAATATTTATATCCATATCACAATCCCGATAAAAAAAGAAACACAACTCTCAAATCTTCAATCACGTTCGGTATAGTCACACGCGTTTGACAATTAAAAATTTTATATCACATAATTAAAAAACGATGCATTTCGTCTGCTTTGCAGCCAATTTTTCAATCACGTTCGGCATATACTCCTTCCAGCTTTCAACTGGACGGAGTATAAGATCATTGACGCGTTAAGAAAAAATTATAAGGAGAAAAATCCGTGAGAATTATCCCTAGTCAGGAAGACAAAAACATCTTAACTCTTCTTTTAGAAACCGATGCCCTGGATGCAAACGATTCTTTATTTTTTAAACAAAGAATTATGGAAATTATCAATGAAACCAAATGCTATCAAGTTATTATTAATATGGAGCAATTAAATTTTATTGATAACTCTGGCCTAGAAAGTATTCTCTCTTTACTTAGAACTCTTCACTCCAAAGGAGGCCGCCTAAAGATCTGCGCACCGACTAAATCCATTCATACGGTATTCGAATTAGTTTGCATGCATAAGATTTTTGAAATATATCCCACCCATGAAGAGGCTCTTCAATCATTTACAAACTTTTAATTTGATTAAAATGCCACAAACAAGTAGATATATACTTATACACTTAAACCATAGGTACCACATGTTGAAAGCCCATCTACTTCCCTTTTTCTTTTCTTGCGTTATGATACTGTCTGCTGGCACAGCAAACGCAATAGACGCAGAAGAAAGAGATTCTAATGATAGCAAAGATGAATATGATTTGTATGAAAGACGTCGCGATGATCGCGATTTCAATGAATATGATTTCCCGAATGAAGACCGTTCTACTGTTCCCTTCGATTATTCAGAAGATAATTTCGATTATCACCATGAAGGGATGTATGACGGCAATAACCAAAGGGGATATAAGGGAAATGACTGGTGAGCTTGTAAATAAAAAAACAAAGGGGTCACATGAACAAAAAAAAATTATTCTACATGTTTCTAACTGCCATAGTCGCTTTCTCTACTACGGCCGTTTATGCAGCAGAAGTAAAACTACAAAAAGTGAATAAGTTAAGACAATACTCACAAGAAGCTCCTCAATCCAATGAAGATGATTCAGAAGAAAATGGAACCCAAACTCAAGTATATGAATATGTTTATCCGGAAAGCAGCACCGAGGAAGTCATTTATACACCCGAATACTATGAACCCTACGATACCGGAATCTACTACTACGATGGGGGAGACTACGGACACCATAATGGACACCATGAACACCATGGAGATCACCATAACCGCAACCACAGTGGACACCATGAAGGGCACCATGAAGGACATCATAGCGGTGGACACCACCACTAAGAAAAGGTATTTCTCTAGCAAAATACCTTGTAAACAAGGTGTTTTGCTTGTTAATCTTGGCACACCTGATTCTCCTGAGCCTCAAGATGTCAAACGCTATCTCACCGAATTTCTTTTAGATCCTCGAGTCATCGATAAACCTTACCTTCTACGCCAATTTCTTGTACGCGGCTTAATTATTCCCTCTCGCTATAAAGAATCGGCTAAAAGCTATCAGGCCATATGGACAAACGAAGGCTCTCCCTTAAAGATATATGGGGAGCGTGTTTGCACCCTTTTACAACAAGCTTTAGGCGATGACTATCAGGTAGAGCTTGCCATGCGCTACCAAAATCCTTCCATTAAACAAGCATTAAATAAACTTCAAAGATGCGCATCTGTTACTGTAATCCCTCTATTTCCACAGTATGCTAGCGCTACAACAGGCTCTATTATAGAAGAGGTCTTTAAACATCTCTCTAAAGAGCAAAACATTCCTTCTATTCGATGCATTAATCAATTTTATAATCACCCAAAATTTATAAACGCCTTTTGCGAGCGTGCTAAAGATTTTAACCTCTCTCAATACGACCATATTTTATTTAGTTTCCATGGCTTGCCTACGCGCCAGCTTAAAAAAGCAAATTCCCATTGCCTTCAAAAAAAAGATTGTTGCCACTCTCTGAATCAGGAAAATTTCTGCTGTTACAGCGCGCAATGTTATGAAACAGCCAGATTAATAGCAGATCAATTACAAATAAAAAAAAGTAGCTACACAGTCACGTTTCAATCACGTTTAGGAAAAGATCCCTGGATCATGCCCTATACAGCAGATACGATTAATCAATTTGCTAAAGAAGGAGCTAAAAACCTACTTGTCTTCTGCCCTGCCTTTGTTGCCGACTGCTTAGAGACCATTTTTGAAATTGGAAAAGAATATGCAGAAAATTTTATCCATGCAGGTGGAAAAAAGTTAGATTTAGTCAACAGCTTAAATGATCACCCTCTTTGGATAGAAACACTTGTAGATCTCTGTCAAAAAAGACAGAACCCCTAAAATAATTTTTAGAGGTTCTTAAAAACTCTACTTCTTGCAGCAAGAAGATGAATCTGAATTAGAAGAACAACGTGTACCCCAACAAATTACTTTATAAACAGCCGCAACTCCTACAAGAATGTAAATAATTTTGGTTACAATTGACTCATCGAAAATGGTAGTCACTAAATTAAAATTAAACAGCCCTATTAAACCCCAGTTGATCCCGCCGATAATAACAAGAATAAAAGCAACTGTGCTTATATATCTACAACAGCTTCCCATCAGAATACCTCATGTTTTGAGCTCTGGTTTTCAAGGGCCAGAGCGATTTATCCCCGTGATAATAAAAAAAAGAAATTATTTCAAGACTTTTCTCTAAACTGTTAGAATTAAAAGTATGCTGCCAATCGTAACCCCTAAAGAAATGGTTCGCTTAGAACAGATGGCTTATAGTCAAGGCTGCTCTGAAGAGCAGTTTATGGAAGCTGCCGGAAAGGGCATTGCGTGGGCTATTCCCCATGATAAAAAATGGGTGCACCTACTTTGCGGCAAAGGCAACAATGGGGCCGATGGGTTAGTCGCCCTTTGTTATCTTATGAATGCAGGTTATCAAACAAGCTGCACACGCCCAAAAGATTTAAGCGCCTGCTCTGCTCTTTTACAAAAACAGCATGCACGCTACATTGCCCAAGGAGGAAAAGAAACACAAACAATCCCTCCTAAATGTGATCTTATTTTAGATGGCATCTTTGGAACAGGTTTTAGTGGAGCTCCAAAGGCTCCTTTTGATGAGTGGATCAAGCAAGCCAATCAAAGCCAAATTCCTCTCTTTGCAATTGATATTCCCTCCGGATTGGACGGGGAAACAGGGGAGGTGCAAACAGTCGCGATTCAAGCTGAATGCACTCTCTATTTGGGACTCCCCAAACGAGGATTTTTTCTGGGGCAAGGATGGCATCACACGGGAAAATTGCAGCGCATAGATTTTAACCTGCCCACAACGCCTGAAAACCCCTCACTGCTTTTACAAACCATCGAGTCTGTTCATCTTCCTGAAATCAAACGAGATCAGCACAAATACGTAGCCGGTTACGTAGCCGGCATTGGCGGCATGGGGGCGCTTTTTTTAGCAGGTCTTGCTGCCCTACGCTCAGGAAGTGGCATCGTAAAACTCTTTTATGCTCAAAACCCCTCTGTTTACTCTCCTTTGGAACTCATCCACTCTTCCTATCATGCCATCGAAGAAGTTTTGCCCTTTATTCAAAATGCAAAAGCCCTTTTTGTTGGCCCCGGCATGGGTTTAGAGTGCAAAAATTTAGAAATTTTTTTATCCTCCATTCAAATTCCCTTAGTTCTTGATGCAGACGCTTTGAATTTAATAGCCAAAGAAAAGCTAAAAATTCCACCTTTCTGTATCCTCACACCCCATAGAACAGAATTTGAAAGGCTTATTAGATCTTCTTTACCCTATGGCATTACTGAAGACCTACTTAAAATAGGAATATCTTTTGCTAATCAACACGATTGCACACTCATTCTTAAAGGCTCTCCTACCCTTATTTTTCATCCAAAAACAGTGCCTATTCTATGCGATCGAGGGGATCCCGGGATGGCCACAGCCGGCACCGGAGATGTTCTTACCGGAATGATCGCCGCTCTGCTAGCAAATGGCAATAAACCAATAGATGCCGCACGCTTTGGAGTTTGCCTGCATGGCGTAGCAGGTGAAATAGCTGCTCTTAAAAAAGGATCCAGAAGCATGATTGCAACCGACTTAATTGAATCTCTTGCGGAAGTTTTTAAAAAAATCAATTAAACACTTGTAAAAAAAAATTTTGTATATAAAATAAGAATTTTAAAGTCATTATAAGCGCATGCCTTAAAAACCATACGCTTTTTTAAAAGGAAAAAAGTGAAGAAGATATTTTTATTCTTGTTGATAGTAGCAACTTTTCAGTTATTTGGAGATGCTTCTGAGCCCAAAATCTGCTTAAATATGATTGTAAAAGATGAAACTCCTGTGATTAAACGCTGTTTAGAATCTGTCAAACCTTTAATTGATTATTGGGTGATTGTCGATACGGGATCAACGGATGGCACGCAAGAGATGATTAAAGAATTCATGAAAGACATCCCGGGAGAGCTCCATGAACGTCCTTGGGTTGATTTTGCCCACAACAGAAATGAAGCTCTGGAATTTGCCAAAGGAAAAGCGCAATACCTGCTTTTAATTGATGCCGATGAAGAACTAACCTATGCAAAGGAGTTTAAACTCCCTCCTCTGGATAAAGACTTTTATTATATTACAACCTCCTATGGGGGCATGGAATACAAACGCATTCAACTCATTAAAAATCACCTGAACTGGAAATGGGTGGGAGTTGTGCATGAAGCGCTTCACTCTCCAGAAGCTAAGACAAATGATGTTTTACAAGGAATCACCAATATAGCAAGACCTGAAGGTAACAGATCCAAAGACCCTCAAAAATTTCAAAAAGATGCTGCCGCCATAGAAAAAGCTCTTAAAGAGGATCCAACGAACACAAGATATACTTTTTATTTAGCCCAATCTTATCGCGATGCAGCAGAATTAGAAAAAGCTCTTGCCACATATGAAAAGCGCATCTTGATGGGAGGCTGGGACCAGGAAGTTTTTTGGTCTATGCTTCAAATTGGTTTGCTTAAAGAAAGTTTAGCAAGAGAACCTAACGAAATCATCGATAGTTATAAAAAAGCTCACGCCTATCGGCCAACACGCTTAGAGCCCCTCTACTATCTAGCCCGTTATGAACGAAAATTAAATCATCATGCAGAAAGCTACCAAGCTTCTAGCAAAGGACTGACTCTTAAAAAACCAAATGACCTACTTTTTGTTGAAAATTGGATTCAGGACTATGGAATGCTCTTAGAGTACTCCATCTCTTCTTATTGGACAGAACGCTATCTGGAATCTCTAGTTTCTTCTAATTCCCTTCTAGCTAATCCTTCTATACCTCCAAATGTCAGAGAATGTGTAGAAAAAAATCTGGTATGGATCAATAAAAAAATAGAAGAAGTGAATAAGGCAGATCTTCCCTCCTCTGATAACAAGGAAGTAGCGATTGTTGCAGATCCCCAAAAAACCTTTGCTGACTCCATCATTCGAAAAGAAGATTTTATTGAAGAAAAACAAATTGAGCAAAAACCAATTGTTCCGATTATTCCTAAAGACCTCCCCCAAACCCCAGCTCCCAAAATAGTAGAAGAGACAAGTGAGAAAAAGCAAGACGCTCCTAAAATGGTGGAAGAGATAATTGAGAAAAAACAAGAGGCTCCTAAAATAGTAGAAGAAATAATTGAGAAAAAGCAAGAAGCTCCTAAACAAGAAATCGAGCCTTTGGAAACTGTGGAAAAAGCTCCTCAAAAACTACCTTCTGCTCGTGAACTTAATAAAAAAAATCATTCTTTAATTTCAAATACAACTCCTCCTATTCCCTCTCAAAAAAAAGATACTAAAGAAATCTCCCTCCCCTCCAAAGCAAACACTTTACAGCCCATTGCCCTCGATTGGGAAGGTGGCGAGCCAAAACACGCTCCTATTTATCAAGAAGGAGATGCTGAACAAATAGAGAAAGAATATCTGGAAGCAGAGACCTATCTAGGGGAGGAACCTTGCTATGAAGAGTGCCTGTCCCGCTCTTCTTTTACTGGCCAAATTTATTCGGGAATTACTTTAGGCCGTAGCATTGGCAACGTACGCTCTTATCAAACAGTGGGGGCTTATATAGATTGGGATTGTGGTAATTGGCTTCCTTTTATAGATATACGCATGCACAATGCTGAAGACAATCGTTGGGCCGGCAACTACGGAGTCGGTTTAAGATATTATGAACCCTGTACGAGCTCTATTTTAGGCATCAATGCCTTTTATGACTACAGGCGCACACATGCCTCCCTTCAACAGGTCGGCATAGGATTAGAATGGATGACAACTAGCTTTGACCTTACAGCCAACTACTATTTACCTATTTCTAATAAAAATCATTTTAGAGAAGAAACTATTTTCAATGACCTTGGAAACTCTACCACTATTCGCATAGAGAGCCGCAAAGCTTTATATGGTGGTGATTTCGAAATAGGGACCAGCTACAACCGCTGGGCGGCTTGCTGTTCTCCTGTTGATCTCTATCTTGCTTTGGGGGGTTACTATTACGATGGAGATAATCAAGAGGGATGGGGTTCCTTAACTGGTGGGAAGATAAGAGCAGAAATAAACATCTATGATCTGATTTTCTTATCCATTCAAAGTACAACTGATGACATCTTTAAAACAACTCTGCAGGGATCAGTGACTTTTGTCTGCCCGTTTGATTGTACAGGTTTAACAATGTGCCGCGAATTTTTAGAAGGATGTTTCTGGAATCAAAGAAGCAGAAAACCGGCACAACGCAACTCTATGATTATTGAATCCAGACCCAGTTTTACCGAACGTGATTGAAAAATTGGTTTTTGACAGCGTTGGCTTTGCATCAAAATTTTCATCTTCACTCGCGCCTTGCCACAGGCAATGATCGCTCGCTCCAGATAAAAAATTTTGAGCAGCCTTCTTGTCAAAATTCCAACTTTTCAATCACGATCGGTATACCATTTAGAGACCAATTTTTAATTTCAGAAGAGGTTAACCGCAGAGCCGCAAAGTGCGCTGAGGAAACGCAGAGAAAAAAGAACAGAAGAAAAACAGAATGGGTAAGAGGATAGGCAGGCATACACACCTAAGCCAAATCAGGATGTTCATAACATTTTCAATTTTAGAAATTTAAAGAAGTTTGACAGGATGGGCAGGATCGCCTCCCCAAATGCTTTGGGGGGCGGCAGGATAGGCATAATACTTATACGTCAAAAGGTTATTTCCTCTCTGTTTTAAAAAATAAAGGAAACAAAATTACTTTTCACCTTATGAAGTGTAAGTATTATGCCTATCCTGCCGCCCCCCAAAGCATTTGGGGAGGCGATCCTGTCTTCTTATGTTCTTTTTTCTCTGCGTTTCCTCAGCGCTCTCTGCGGCTCTGCGGTTAACCTCTTTTGGTACTCCGCAAAGTTTGATCACAAGGCTATCTGCTGCACGCGTTTGATGCCGTTCCCATCTACAACTAAGCGAAATTTCTTAATTTCTGTTTTTTCAGTTTGATCGCTCTCAAAATAGCGATTTTTAACCACGATATTAATATGGTACACTTTAGGAAGAGATCGCATTAAAATCCCCCCTGTTTGACGATCCAGCGACATAAATGTGCGGGAAGGATTTCCAGCTTTTGCTATAAAGGGATGAATATTTAATCGAAAAACAAGATTCAATCCCTCATCATCTATCATTGGGTTAAGTTCTACTTGATTTTTATAGTATATTATATGTTCAGGACGCTGAAATTGATCCAAAACCTCATGAAACTCAGAATTTCGGATAGAGTCAATCTCTTTGTCCATTTGTTTTTGTTTAATAAATGAAAAAAAATCTCTCTGTCTTCCAATTGTGTAACGCTCATCAGGGGATTTTATCTCTGTTGTAAAATCAGAAAAGGAACGATACGCCAAGGCAAATTGTTTCAACCACTCCTTTAAGCGATCTTTTACAATATAGAGAGCAGATGTAATCAAAATAAATGATATGGAATCAACAACAATATATTTTGATTTCCAAGTAAAAAGGATAAGAAAAACAAACATAGCAATAAAAGCAGCAAAAGAAGCGATAATATTTCCCCATTTCTGTTTGACAGAAAAACGGTTAATCGAGAGAAGAAGAGCATCCAAAACATATTTATTAAGTAAAGAGCGGCGATAAAGTACTTTTTCACTCTCTTGTTCGCTCATCTCCTCATCCACTGTTTCATATCTCTTAAGCAACTCTGTTAATAACTGATCTGATACCTCATCTGATTGGTGGACATGGCGCAAAACATCCAAACAGCCCACCAAATAATAGGAAGAGACATTGTTGATAAACTGATGGACATAATCCAGACAAATTAATAGTTTTGCTTCATCAAAAAGGTTCTCTTTAAAAGTCTCCAAAACCTCATCCAGTGCATGAAGATCCTCTTTTAATAAACGAATCTGCGCGACAACGTTTTCCTGATGATGAATGAGATTAACTATTGCAGCAATGCGCACTCTTAAGGCGCTTCGAATGATATTTCCAAATAATTTCAGAGACTTTTCAGCTTCCATTTGATCCCCCGATTTTCTATGAAGCTCAAATTGATAAAGGGGGGAAACGGGATTAGAGAGATCTATTGCAGTGCTGACTTCCATTTGTGGGGTTTTATGACGGATAAAGCAGCTCTGATCATTATAAAATTGTCTTTTAGAATAGGTGTGAGGATTAATACGAAGAGCATTAGGAATAAAAAGATAAAACTCCTGAACAAAACACTGTTTTTTTTTCCCTTTTAAAGGAAAAACTTCTGATTTAAGTTCAAACTGCCAGTTATCTCTAAGCTGAATATCGCCGGGATGAAGAGATCCCAGAAAATGCCTCATTACCCTCCCCTCTTCTGTTCATCTATAAGACGGCGACGTTTTGCCTCTTCTTTTAATGTATCTACACGAGAACGGATTTGATTACGTTTAACTTCCATTTCCAAGCTGATAATTTCTTTGCTGACCAAATAAAGCTCTCTGTGATGATGGTGCACTTTTAAATCCCGTCCACGATAGGTTCCCGTTTGCGCATAATAGAAGACTTCGCCCTCATCCAACACTAACCTTCCTAAATAAAGAGGGTCTATATGAACGGCAAAAAAGCTATCAAATCTTATGTTAATAAAGAGGTTATACTCAGTAACTTCCCCATTTGATGTCAAATCGCGTAAAACTTGCTGCTGATTGAGCCTTAACAGCAACCCCTCTGTTAAATTAACAACAAGATCCCTGGCATCATCAATGGTCATGATGTCCATCGTTTCAAAATCAAGCCAAACCAATAGCTCCCCATCTCTATTTTCTATATTCGATCTCTGTAACACAACATTGTAAAGAGATTTTAGCTCCAACGAGTAAGGCGCTACTTGAGTCATCACCGTTTTTTGCACATAAGGATCTGCACTGGGGATGGTGACTACCTCTTCTTCATCTGACCAATAGCTCATAGAACCGCAGCCAGATAACATAAGCAGTAATGTCAATAAAATAAATCGATTCATAGTCCCTAAACTCCCCTTGCAATTCTCACCTACCATATTAAATTTCGAAAGAAATTGCAACGAAAACGAACTCCCTTGCCCCAAATCTTGAAAAAAGCGACAATGAGCCCATCCCATTTCTAAAGTAAACTAAAATGAGCCACTATTTTTTTACCTCTGAATCCGTCTGCATCGGCCATCCCGATAAAATATGCGATCAAATTTCCGATGCTATTTTAGATGCCTGTTTAGAACAAGACCCCCTTTCCAGAGTTGCCTGCGAAGTCATGGTCTCAACCGGCATGGTTATCATAGCCGGAGAAATCACAACAAGCGCACAAGTCGATTACCAAAACGTTGCCAGAGAAACCATAAAAGAGATCGGCTACAACCATTGCAATTTAGGCTTTGAGTCTAAATCTTGCGGTATCCTCATGCTTCTCAATAAGCAGTCTCCGGATATCGCAGCAGGAGTGGACTCTACTGAAACAAAAGCTCTGGGAGCTGGTGATCAGGGCATTATGTTTGGCTATGCTTGTGATGAAACCCCTCAATTAATGCCTCTGCCGATTATGCTTTCTCATCAATTAGTTCAAGCGCTCTACCACTACCGCAAAGATAAAATTCTTCCCTATCTGCGCCCCGATGGCAAATCGCAAGTCACTGTAGAATACGATGAAAAAGACAACGCTAAACGCATCCATACTGTCGTGCTCTCCGCTCAGCATGATCCCGATATTTCACAAAAAAAGATTCAGGAAGATCTAAAAGCCCTTATTTTAGAAATTCTTCCGACAGATTTAGTGGACACACACACTCAATTTTACATTAATTCCACTGGCCGTTTTGTCAGCGGAGGCCCCACAGCTGATTGCGGTTTAACGGGAAGAAAGATCATCATCGACACCTATGGGGGAAGAGGACATCATGGGGGCGGGGCTTTTTCTGGAAAAGATCCCTCTAAAGTGGATCGTTCAGCAGCTTACGTTGCACGCTATGTAGCCAAAAATATTGTAGCAGCAGGTCTTGCTAAGGCATGTGAAGTGCAGATTTCTTATGGCATTAGCCTAACCCTTCCAATTTCCATTAAAATCGATACATTTAGAACAGGAACAATTTCTGCAGATACAATGAGCGAAATGGTGAGTGCTGTATTTGATCTCTCCCCTCAGGGAATTATCGATATGCTGGATTTACGCCGCCCCATCTATAAAAAAACGGCCTTTGGGGGCCATTTTGGAAGAACAGAACCCTCATTCACCTGGGAAAAATGCGATAAAGTGGATGCTATTCTTGAGTATATTAGAACAAGTTAATCACATCGATCATATGACGCAAAAGTCCCATGCGCCGCCGATTAAAACTAAACACTAAACGCTTTAGATCTGTATGGTCATCTTCTACTTCAAGGGCTCCTCTTTGAATAAGATCCCCATCGACAAGTAAATCTTTAAAATCATGATTGAGTTTCATAATATGTTCGCTCTCAAGAGGATCTTTTAACCGAATCACTAGCTGATCGCCCACAAAACGCGAAGAGTGATAGCGTTTGTAAAATTGCAAAATATGATTTGCTCCCGCTTCAATATTTGGAGCCTGATAAAAAAAATAAAGATCATCTTTGCTGATCCAGCCATTCTCCAATAGATTTTTTTTCACGTACTGCAGCCAACAGTTCCAATAATCTCCCCCCTCTCCTTCCATCAAAACAACCGGGACAATATTGGACTTTCCCGTCTGCATTAAAGTGAGAATTTCAAAAAGCTCATCCTGCGTGCCAAGCCCCCCTGGGAAAACCCCAATCGCCTCAGAATGGCTCATAAACATAAGCTTACGCGTAAAAAAATAACGAAAATTTACAAGCTTCGGATCGCCTGAAATGTAGGTATTAGCCCCGCTTTCATGGGCCAGTTGAATAGAAAGGCCAAAACTAGACTCTGGTTTAGAGCCTTCATGGCCTGCCTTCATGATTCCTTCCGCTGCGCCAGTTATGCACATCCAACTATGCTCGCACATCAATGCACTAAAGCGTTTAGCTGCTTTGTAATCAGGGTGATTTTCAGGAGTACGCGCTGAGCCAAAAATACTCAGGCGTCGGCTGTTCTGACTGTACTCATTAAAAACCCGATAAGCATAGCGGATCTCCTTTAAAGTACGCATAATAAGCTTCAGTTGCCCTGTTGTATGGCGATCTGTGATTAATTTTAAACAAGTGGAGACCATTTGATTGAGCAATTCGCCCTCAAAAGACTCTGGGTCCGCTCCGGCGGATAAAAGCAACTCTTCTATTAGTCTATCTATTTCTTTCATAAGCCCATCATACAAAATTATTATTTATAGAGGGAGTTGAAAAACTTCCGCAACCGCTTTATTGCGCTTTTGCCAAAATTTCACGTTTGACGTAAATACCCTACTCTTAAGAGTATGTGAATTTACATCAAACGCCAACTTTTAACAAAATCATCAAAAAATCGTTTTGGCGCTAGTTTTGCAACTCCCTCTACATAAAGACGATTTTTTAGGAGTAACTCATGAATACAAAACAGAAAAAAAGCGGACGCCGCTGCCAAGTCACCGGAAGAGGCCCTATTCGAGGAAAAAGCTATACAAAACGCGGTATCGCTAAGAAAAAGAAAGGGATTGGCTTAAACATTACCGGAATTGTCAAGCGCAATTTCAGACCTAATATCTTTAAAAAACGCTACTGGTTAACAAACGAAAAGCGTTTTGTCTCGATCAAACTTTCAGCAGCAGCTATGCGCACCATCGAAAAACGTGGCGTAGAGACTGTTGTGCGTGAAATGCGTGCTAAAGGAATCAAGCTATAACACACAACCTTCACTCTTTTATCGATTTACTTCGTAAAAAGAGAGATCTCATTGAGATCTCGGTTGAAGTTGATCCCATTCTTGAATTAGCAGAAATTCATCGTCGCATCATTGAAAAAGGAGGGCCTGCCCTCCTTTTTAAGAATGTCAAAGGATCCAAATTTCCGGTTGCCACCAATCTATTCGGTACTCTGGAAAGAGTGCAGCTTGCCTTTGGAGACCAATCAAAACGCCATCTAGAGAATCTTCTCTCTCTTGCCACAAAAGAATTTCCTCCCTCATTTTCTAAGCTCTGGGAAAAGCGCAGCTCTCTTTTAAGTCTTTTGCACATAGGAGCTCGCCATACAAGAAAAGCGCCTGTTACAGAATGCACCATCCCACACGCTAATCTTTTAGACTTGCCCATGATTAAATCATGGCCCTTAGATGGAGGCGAATTCCTCACCTTACCTCTTGTCTATACCGAGCATCCTGAAGGAATGGGAGCTCCCAACTTAGGAATGTACCGCATTCAGCGCTATGATAGCCGCTTTGCTGGCCTTCATTGGCAAATCGGAAAGGGTGGAGGATTCCATTATCATGCAGCAGAAAAACTAAATAAAGCGCTTCCTGTGACTATTTTTCTGGGAGGTCCTCCCGCTCTGATCTTAAGTGCCATTGCGCCTCTGCCTGAAAATGTCCCCGAATTGCTTTTATGCTCCTTTCTTTTAGGGGAAAAACTCTCTAAAACAAAAATAGACAACCATCCACACTCTCTGATCTCTGAATGCGAATTTGCGCTTGTAGGCGAAAGCCTTCCGCATGAAAGGCGCTTAGAAGGGCCCTTTGGCGATCATTATGGTTATTATAGCTGGGCGCATGAATACCCCATTTTTACATGCAAAAAAATCTATCACAGAAAAGATGCGATATACCCGGCAACTATCGTTGGAAAGCCCAGACAAGAAGATTTCTATATTGGGGATTATCTGCAAGATCTACTCTCCCCCCTCTTTCCCATCGTCATGCCGGGGGTTAAAGATCTTTGGAGCTATGGAGAAACAGGTTTTCATTCATTAGGAGCAGCTGTTGTCAAAGAACGTTATTACAGAGAATGCATGAGCTCTGCTTTCCGCATCCTAGGAGAAGGACAACTTTCGCTTACAAAATTTCTTATCCTTCTTGAAGATTCCATCAACCTTAAAGATTTTAAAGCCGTGCTTAAACATGCACTAGAGCGCTTTAAGCCGCAAACAGATTTATTTATTTTCGCAAATTTATCCCTGGACACCTTAGATTATACGGGTCCTGCTTTAAATAAAGGCTCGCGCGGAGTCATGGTAGCTACTGGCAAAGCTGTACGCACATTGCCAGAACATTATAGTTCTTCTCTTCCCAAACAAGTCACGTACGCTCAAGCTTTTGTACCGGGCTGTCTTGTTCTAAGTGGCCATTTTGGCGGCCACTTGGAAGGAGCACGCGCTTTACAAGAGCTGTGCAATGACCCTCTTGTCCAGCAATGGCCACTACTTATTTTAGTAGATAATGTAGAAGAGACCAATCGTTGCACAGAAAGCTTTCTATGGACTGTATTTACCCGCTTTGAACCGGCTGCCGATATATATGCCGCCAAGCAAGAGATCTATCGCAATCATATTCAATTTCACGGGTCTATTCTTATAGATGCGCGCATGAAGCCAGATTATCCGCCCGTTGTGGAATGCGATGAAAAGACTAAAGAGCTCGTGGACAAGCGATGGAATAGCTATTTTTAGAAATCATCTATCCATTTAGGATTCAACTGACCATTTTGAAACACAGAGGCACAGAGAACACAGAGACTGTTCCTCCGCTGTGTTCTCTGTGTTTCAAATACCATGTATGACCGAAAAAGACGAATATTTAACCGATATTCCGCTCTTCCTTGGTTAGAAAAATGAATTCATAGTTTTTGTTAAAAGCCCAAAGGGCTTATTCTTTTTAAAGCCCAGTCCGTGTGCGAAGGAGCAAAGC
>CALBHK010000202.1 GCA_937894565.1 uncultured Chlamydiae bacterium | reverse complement strand
CGGGGTTTCTTACAGCTTAGATAGGGATAGAAATTGGCCGATATATATTAATAAACAGAAGGGGTGGGTATGTCTTGGAGATCCTAACATGGAAGGGAAACAGCTGATTGAGTTTGCGCCTAATTGCATAGCAAGCATGTTAAAGCAAGAACTTACCGCCGTTTGGCTGCATCCAGAGCAATTACCCTCGTTTGAGCCAAAGGTTAAAAAGAAGAAATGGATCTTGTGGTAAGTAAATCTAGATTTGAGAAACCAGCTCTTTTATTTGTTGTAAAGTTCTTTAGAAATACCTTGACAAGTATTTGAAAGCGCATCATCATGTTAATGTATTTAAAATTATTTTAAATACAAAGACAAAATTTAATGATGTGAGAGATGATGAAAAAAGCGATTATTTTTGTATGTATGATTGTTGGATTGTTACTTACGTATGGGCATGTAGATGCTTGTTCGGGGATTGAAAACAAATCAGTGATGAAGCTAAGAATTTCTGCAACACAGTTGTTTATTAGCGACAATCAAATTCTTGTGGAGTTTAATCCTGGTTTGTTTGAGGACGTAGAATATGTAGGTTCAGATGCGATGGGTTTGTATGCGATCTCTCCGTTTGCACGTTGCTTTAATGGACATTTTATAGATACGTGCTATTGCGGAGGTTGTGTCAGTTCGGGATGCGTATATGGATGTAAGCACTAATGATTCACTATTTTTTAATCATTGTTCTCTTATTTGGAGGCTCTTTTTTAGGAGCCTCAACGCCTTCTTCTTCGACGCAAAATTTTCTTGTTTCTCTGAGCGAAGAAGAAAGATCTAATTTAGATGCTTTTATACAGATACTGCTTGAGCATAGCGGCGTAGGCTATGTTTTATTGGAAGAAAAGCCGATGACCTTCCTACCTTTTGGGCAATCTTATCAAATATTTCCTTATATTCCTCCTGGTAATGCTATCCGTATGTGTAAGGGTTTACCTGTATTTCAGAAGATGATGGGTCAGCTGCCGATAAAAAAATACTCTATGTCTCTGGTTCCATTCGATTCTGAGAATGCTTTTTTTCAATTCATACATAAAAAACGACTCAAAGAGGTTATTGAGGAAAATGAAACGTTGTTTCAGTATGGTTTGGGTTGTTTTGCAGACACCTCTTACCTGATGAATGAATTTTTGAAAGGCGAGAGACATCTGTATTCTATTTTAAATGAGGATGTGACTTTGGTGGGGATTGTTTTGGGTTTTGGAGCTAAAAATGCCATGATGTGTTCTAGATATGAAAAATTACTTAATTACTCTATAAGCAGCCTCAATCCGCCCTATCGCATGCATGAAGATTGCAAGCCCATTCAAAGATCATTTAGATATGCTAATTTCAATGAGCCTTCTACACAGAAAACTAAATTGCAACCCTCGATTGGATTTAACAGCATTGAAGAAGAGTTGCTTTCTAATGAAACGCAAGGGCGTTCTTGCTCTTCTTATAACCTGTTTAATTATTTGCCCAAGTTGGTTTTTGGCCATTATGGCGATCAAGCTTTCGATGAGCAGATAAAAAGATATGAAGAGACGCAATTAAAGTTAATTAAGTTATTGGATTCAGAGAGCTTAACAGAGGATTTTTTAACTTTGTTAGTTTCGGATGAAATTGAAGGCGGGTCTCAAATCAATGCGCAGCTTTTGGAAGCAACACCTTCAAGTTCTCTTCCCAAGCTTCAAAATGAATCGGAGATAAATGAAATTATATCATTAGCTCTTCTTGATATCTATGATTTCTTTTTTCCAGGTGAGTTAAAAGAGAGGTATTTTTCAGATTACATTAAGGGCATGCTTGAGGTGGAACAATCGGAAGAATTGAAAAATGAGTATTTGTGCCTCGATTCCGTTTCTAAATTGTATGCAGAACGCTATGCAAAGGATGTTTTGGAAAGAAAAGATAAGGCGGACAGTTTTTTTTCTCGTTTAGCGCAAGATGTGCGTTTTCAGCCTGTGATCCCACAAAAAGTATACTATCAAATTCTTCAGGAAGGCAGTGACGATTCAGTGAAAATTGACCAAAACCATCGTTTGCTGAATGGTCGCTATGCAGTGTATTCAGAAGCAGGTGTTTTTTTAGTCGGCACAGATATTAAAAGTGTGGAATTAGATCTCTCAGAGATGTTACCTGCATTTGCGCAGGCTTTATTAGGTGCTAAGATAGGTGAGAGGCGGGAAATTTATATACATCCTTCTTTTGGATATGGTTTATGGACAAATGATCAGACGGGCGCCTATTTACGCTTTGAAGTGAGTATAGATTCCATTAAAGAAAAACCATTTGAAAAAATGGTAGTGGTTGAATCTGTAGAAGCTAGAGAAGGTTTTCAGACAGAACCATTTTCTTTTGAAAAATTTGATCAAATGCATCGTCAGTTTGCACGCAAGCTAGGTCAATTGAATTGGCAGTTTTTTAGAGAAGTTTCTTCAGAACAACTTGTGCATCAACTTAAGGAAAAAAAAGATGAGCCTATCATTTTTTCAGACGTACAAAAAGAAGCATTATTAGATATCTGTGGGCAGATTTATCAGAAAAAAGAATCAAGAGAGATAAGTTTTGCTTTAGATTTTTTTAAAAAACTTTACCCAGCCGATGGCTGCGTTAAAGAAGTTGTTAAAGAGCGTCTTTATTATAGATCTATAGAAAAAGGAAAGGGTCCTCTTGTTGATAAAAAAGACCTTGTCTCGTTAGTTTATAAGGTAAAAAATTGCGCAGGTTCCGTTTTGAATCGCTCTGCCGAAAATGTTGTTTGCTTAGACATGCAAAGAGCGATGAAGCCTTTAAGAGAGGGATTATTGGGGTTGCCTAGAGGGGAGAGAGGGATATTATATGTGCATCCTGATTGGTGTGGATTAGATTTGTCTATTTACCCATCCAATGTGTTCATCACTATTGAATTTGAATTAAAAATATAAAAGTGATTTTGAGCAAGCGGTTTCAGTTGAAACCGCTTTGGAAGGTTCTATTATAACAAAATGCAGCTCTCATACTTCTCCTTGCTCCGATCTTTACAAAAGCAGCCTTCAATGATCCGGTACAAAATTTCAGGAGTGTAGTCCTTTTCAGTATAAAAATTTTTCAATAGACTTCTTGCGTAATTAAATTTTTGTTATCTTTTTACCTATTTCATGGAGG
>CALBHK010000201.1 GCA_937894565.1 uncultured Chlamydiae bacterium | reverse complement strand
AAGGACTAACAGTGCAACAGCCCAGGGCAACGCCCTGGGTATGAATGGGTTAGATGCCGCAGTCTGAAGGACTGCAAGAGTTAGCCTGATGCGTATGGGATGGGCAGGATCCCCTTAGGCGGCAGGATAAAAACATTGAGTAAGACAAATAGAATTTCGTTCCCTTTTTATTTTTTGGAAAAAGAAGGGCGTTGATCCTAAGAAGTGTTTATATCCTGCCGCCGAAGGCGATCCTACCATCCTGTCTTTTTTTCCTGTATTCTGTGAGTTAGCCTGATGAGCATGCTTGTCTATCCTGTTTAAAAAACTTCTTTTCTGAGATACTCAAATTCTTAAATCAGAATGGAGAGAGAATGCAAATTTTTGATGATCAACTCATTGTAGTCACCGGTGGGGCTGGATTTATCGGCTCTTGTGTCATTAAGCACCTTAATGATAAGGGTTTAAAGAATATTCTTGTTGTGGATGAGCTAGGTTTTTCCGATAAATGGAAAAATCTTGCAGGAAAGAAATTCCTGGAAATTATTGATCCTCACGATTTTTTTGATTGGTTGGAAGGTAAGCAGGACTGGATTGAAGCGTTTATTCATTTGGGCGCGTGCTCGGATACTACAGAGACCGATGCCGATTTTCTCTTAGAAAATAATTACCGCTACAGTGTGCAGTTGGCTGAATACGCCCTCAAGCATGAAATTCGTTTTATCTATGCCTCTTCGGCTGCCACTTACGGCGATGGACAGAGAGGCTTTAGCGATAATCATGATTTATTAGAAAATCTCCATCCTCTAAATATGTATGGATTTTCCAAACACCTTTTTGATTTGTGGATAAAAAATCAGGGGGTTCTGGACCGCGTGGTCGGTTTGAAATATTTTAATGTGTACGGTCCTAATGAAGGACATAAGGGGCGTATGGCTTCGGCAATTACGCACCTGCTACCTCAAATTAAAAAAGAAGGGGTAGTAAAGCTTTTTAAATCCGATGATCTTAAACATCACCAGAACGGCGAACAAAAACGTGATTTTATGTATGTGAAAGATGCTGCTTTTATCACCTGTTCTTTTTTGGGGAATGACGCAAGCGGCATTTTTAATATAGGTACAGGGCATGCTAGCAGTTGGAATGAATTAGCAAAGGCTCTGTTTATGGCCCTGGATAAAGAGGTGAAAATCGAATACATAGAGATGCCAGAAGATTTGCAGGGAAAATATCAAAATTACACGTGTGCAACGGTAGATAAATTAAAAGATGTTCTGGGCGCGCAGTTTGCTCCTGTTTCCTTATCGCATGGAGTTAAAGAATATGTGCAAGAGTATCTATTGAAGCAAAGGCTGTGGTAATGAAATTATTTGGGCTATTTAACCGCTTTCACCCTTCCAAAGTACTTGTGGTTGGGGACCTCATTTTGGATGATTACACTTTCGGCAAAGTTAAACGTATCTCCCCGGAGGCGCCTGTGCCGATTGTTAGGGTGGAAAAAAGCGAAGAAAAGCCCGGAGGCGCTGCTAATGTGGCGTTGAATTTAGCATCCCTTGGTTGTTCAGTGTATGTCAGCGGACGTGTTGGAGAAGATGAATCAGGAAAAAAAATTGTGGCGATGCTGCAGAAATCTGGAATAGATACAAGCGGTATTGTAGTAGAAAAAGGCTTTCAGACACCGACTAAAAGACGTGTGATTGCCGATCGCCAACAACTAATGCGCCTGGATTATGAAGAGGTGAAAGAAATTTCCCAAAAGACTCAAAAAGAGCTAAATGCCCATTTCGTTGAGAGGATTGCGCAAGTGGATGTCGTGGCTGTGTCTGATTATGGAAAGGGGCTGCTAACGCCTATACTTCTTGAACAATTGATTCAAACGGCCCGTGGTCAAGAGATTCCAGTGATTGTAGATCCTAAGGGGTTGGATTTTAGTCGCTATGCAGGAGCAACCATTTTAAAGCCCAACCGCAGCGAAGCATATGCGGCAAGTGGTTTAAGCGAAGAGGCCTCTTTATTAGATGTCTGTAAAACTATTTTTTCTCAAGTGCCTATAAAAACTCTCTTAATTACTTTGGCAGGTGATGGCATGGCCGCCTATTCAGAGGAGGGTCATTTATTGCACTTCCCCCAGCATGGAGCCAAAGAATTAGTGGATGTAACGGGAGCAGGTGATACTGTTTTAGCTTTTTTAACAGCGGGTATTGGTTGCGGCTTTACGTTAGCTGAGGCTGCAGAATTTTCTAATAGCGCGGCCGCTATTGCTGTGGAGCGTTTGGGATGTGCAATTGTCACTCTTTCTGATCTGGCACACCGTGCTTTGATGTACAATGTGGAAAATAAAGTTTATGATGAGGAACACTTTTTTGCCTTGAGGCAAGCCTTAGGAGGAAAAGAATGCGCAGTATTAGAAATAGAGACCGATCAAGGGGTGAGTAAAGAATTATTTGAAGTTCTGCGCAGCTTAAAGATGGAGCCTAATAGGGACTTGATTGTTTATGTTAAGAAAGAGGACCCCTCAGAATCTTTTGTGCGGTTGCTTGCTTCTTTGCCCGAGGTGAATTTTATTATCATTAAGCAAGAGAGTTTTGAGAAGTTTTCTGCCATGATGGAGTCTGCGATTCGTTACGTTTTTAAAGGAGGGGTGCATGAGCGAGTTTAATGCGCAATTTAATTGGAAATGTTTTGCAGAAACAGAAAAATTTGTCTGTGAAATTTTAGAGAAATATTGCGATGAGTCCGCCTTTTTATCTTCTCTTAAAGATAAGCTCAAAATATCTTCGAGCACCGATTTGATTGTCTGGGTCGATCACCTTGTGATCGAAAGTATTAATGTAGATCTCTCTGCATTAGGTTATCGTGAAGAAAAAAGAGGTCATTACAGCCATTCTGAGGCTCTTTTTCCTTCTATATTGATCGGAGAAAAAAATGCTCTTTTTTTAAAGGTAGACTCTATTGCCTATTTTCAAATGGTGCATGGCTGCCAAGGTAAAATTGAGGGCACTCCTTTTAGCGCCTATCGAACAGCTCTTGTAAATGATGGCCCTGTGGATATTTACATAGTAGAGCGCAGAGGATCTAAAGGCATTTATCAGCCTGCTTTTGAAAGCTCTCAGGATCTTCTTGTCTATTTAAAAGCCAAAGAGCTTTGGAGTTTACGTCCAAGAGGGCTTGATCATGAAAAAGAGGCCATGAAGCAGACTTTGGAGATTGCTAAACAGATCAGGCAATGGGTGGGCAATAAAGCGTCTTCTATTGTTTTAGAGGTTGAAAGAGAGTACTGGCAGCATAAAAACCGAGCAGCGCAAATACAAAAGGCCAGACAAGATAGTGTGGGCATGGGGTGGGCCAATCACGACCATCATACATTTAGAGCTTCCAGAACATTATTTCGCAGCTTGGTAGAACTTTTTGAAATTTTGGGATTTGTTTGCCGAGAGCGTTTTTACACGGGCAAAGAAGCTGGTTGGGGAGCTCAAGTCATGGAAGATGTTTTGGGAGGATTTGTCTTGTTTTTAGATGTGGACCTTGAACCACACGAGCTAGCTATCGATTTTGCCCATCAGGAATTGCCTCCTATTAAACATTTGGGGACTGTCGGACTTTGGTGTGCTTTGCATGGAGATTCGATTTTGCATGGAGGCATGCACCATTTGGAATGTCAGTTTAACTTTGATGCTTTAAGAGAAGATTTAGCAAAGCAAGGTGTGGGCATGATGCAACCCTTTAGCCATTTTAGCTACTTAAAGCAAGCCTTTACTGCAGGGGAGTGGTGGCCTGTTTCTGAACAGAGAATTGCCGATTTATTGCACAAACAGCTAATCAATGCAGAAGAAGCAGAAGTGTTTCGCACCAAAGGGGCTGTGGGCAGCCATTTAGAAAACTTAGAACGGCATGAGGGTTATAAGGGCTTTAATCAAAAAAATGTAAGCTTCATCATCCAGCAAACAGATCCGCGGACTCTGCAAGATTAAAGCTGATGCATAGGATTATTCAAACTTAAGTCCAATTTCTTCAAATGTCTCTATAACAGGTTCTTGAAGCTTTTGTGTGGCAGGATCTGCGTAATAATAGAAAATCTTATTATCCATCACCTTAATTAAAGAGACATAAGGAAAGGGGCGTCGATTCACCTTTTCATCCCAAAATGAAAGCTTAATACCCATCACAGAGGGTTTGAGTGGTTCTTCTTTAATTTTATTAAAAGTCCAACTCTCTATTACACGTTCTTTATAAATAGGATCTGAATGCAACACTTTCCAAAAATCTTGCATGAGTGGCTTGATTAATTCTCTCACCTCTTCTTTCGTCATCGCGCGCTCTGTTTTCATGCTCAATGTAAAGATAGTGTGAAGGTCATAGTAGTCAAATATACGTGCACTTCCAATCATTAAAAAATCTAAATCATATTTTTTACTAAGTTTAGGTGCCTCTTTAAGAAATCTACTATCAGCTTCATCGGAAAGATTATAGAATTTAGAAAAAGACATAGAGCTAAAAAAGAAAATCAAAACTGCTCCTAAAATCAAAATAACGTATTTCATAACTTCCTTATTTTTTCTTGATGAACAATTTGAAATGCTTCTTTTAAGGGCTCTTCATGGATTGTTTCTAATTTATTGTTTTCAAAAATATTATAAATAATCTTGCCAGATGGAATTGTGAATACATAAGCTATGTATTCTTTTGATGGTCGCTGTTGTTTTTTATCTTCAAAACGAAGGCTTAACTCTATGGGTTTATCATCCATAGGGTAATCTCTTAAGTAGGGTCTTATTTTAGAATTTTGATTGATTTGATTTATAATAACATCTAATATTTCAACATAAATTCTACGTGCTTCCTCTACCCCGACAGATTTGTAGACAGATACAGAAAGCATTATTTTTTCTACATCTTCACAAAAAGCTCCTCCAGCACCATACACAACCATCTCATATCGATTAGAAAACTTTTCTAAGGCTCTATCCACATCTTTAAACACAAGAGTTTGAAGTCGATCCCCATTCATGAAAGGTCCCATGAATGAACTCATGATCAAACTTAGCATCAACAATATTATTTTTCTCATTTTTTGAGTTTCTCCTGATATTTTTTACCAAAATCCACATAATTCTTCACGTAAGTCGATTTGGGATCAAAGAAATCATGAGCAGAATGGATCCAGGTATCAGGGTTGCTTTGAAACGTCACCCATTGAGAGCCCTGACAAGCCAATAATCCCATTACGGGTCCTTGTAATACATAGGGAACCGGATCCCATACATCCACATAATGTTGCAAGGATTTATACCCATTATTTGGAAAAATAGAAGCTGAACCCTGTGTCACTACGTTGATTTTACTTTTGATATCATTAGGTAACCGACTTAACGCATTCCCCACAATCGCTCCGCCTCGACTCTCTCCATAGAGATTTAATTCTTTGATGCCCACTACATTGAAAAGATACTCGATTCTCTCTGTTAATTTCAAGGCAGCTTCTGTATCGCATCCAGCAAAATCCGTTACAGCTGAAAGCAGATCGTTAGCCAATCCGTGCGTAGATGTAAAAAAGACCTCTCCCATAGATTCGCCAAAACATTGTTTAACCAGGTTCACTTTATTGCAAGCACTTTCATAGTAAGTCATGATCCCATTACAAAACATATTATAAGATCCATCTTCGGCCATTTTACTGCCATAAGGAATGCTGTGGGTAGGTAGGTAACCATCTGAATAGCTATCAAATCCTTTGCCTTGGAAACCGCGTCCGATTCTTGCTATCACTTTATAGTCTTCTGAAAGAGGCGAAAAGTGATGTCCCAGATTTTCTATAAGAAGTGCTCTGGCATGATGCAATTGAAAAGCAGTTTCATGGTAAGAAGCCACCCAATTTTTATGATCTTGCTCATAACTCTGCCTCCATGCCATTTCTGGCATGCCGTAATCTCTTTGACACCAGCTAAAATCGTAAGAATTGAGTCCATAGAGATCGATTTTTCCTACAGGGTTATTCACACAATAAGCATAGCGGTTGGGCCCATCTTTAAAACCAATGGGGTCGGCGGTCAACCAACGACCAAGCTCTGGTATATAGTAGCGATAGCCAAAATAAACTAATCCTGTTTGATCTTGCCTTTTGCTGGCAAAGCGCCAAGGATTACGACTATAAGAGTTGCTGCTGCTTTGATCCGACTCTTGCGAAAAGGCGCTATATTGATAGCTTTCTACAATGTTCTCTTGAGCAATCGCACAGACATTGCCGCGATGGTCATGATAGGGGGAATACATGTGACCATCCAATTCAATCATCACAGCAGAGCCCACTTCTGCTCCTCTGCCCAATCCAAGGATGCGTTTTTCTAGGCAAATATTTTGAGCATCAAAAGCCGCTATCTCGTTAGTGTCTTGATAGGCGTAGCGGACAGCTCCATTTGTAAGGCGTCTATGGAAGGGATCATAGGTGTAATTTTCTGTAAGATTAGGTTTTTTTACTGTGAGAAGACGATCGTGCGCATCATAAAAATAAAAACTTTCTTTATAGCGGATCAGATTGCCATTAGCATCATATTCAGAATCTGAGGAAAGCATTTGATTTAATGCATTAAAATCAAATTCT
This sequence comes from uncultured Chlamydiae bacterium, assembly GCA_937894565.1. Classification (GTDB taxonomy): domain Bacteria; phylum Chlamydiota; class Chlamydiia; order Chlamydiales; family CALBHK01; genus CALBHK01. Next base: position 601 of record CALBHK010000201.1, on the reverse strand, counting down.
TGCTCATCTTTTTTGGTGCGATTACAAAGAGAATCATGCTCATAGACGTGGTGAAGGAGACCCTCTTCAGCAGCAATTTGATTATAAGCATCGTAGCTAAAACGGCTCAACTCTCCATTAATCTGAAAACTTGTTAGATTGCCAATCACATCATAGGTCAACTGATTTTGAGACCAGAGATTAGCCTCTGCGCTGAGCAGTCTATTCATCTCATCATAAGCATAATGAATCACATCTCCATTAGCGAGCTGAGTGCTTTGAAGATGCCCAAAGGAGTCGTAGTGATATTTCACAACTTGGTCTTTGTAGGAGACTTGGGTAAGAGCTAGGGAATTGTACTCATAGCGACTTTCTGTACCATCGGGATATTGAATGCTGAGTAAACGATCGAAAAGATCATAGGCATAATTTAGGGTTAAATCGTTACCCAGCTTTTCTTGGACAAGGCGGCCATAAAGATCGTAGCTGCGCAGTGTGGTGCTCTGTTTATCTGTCACGCGAGTGGGCTGGTTTTTAAGATTGTACTCCCAACAAATATCTACGCTCTCATCTGAAGAGAATTCGCGTAATAGTCTACCCAAAGCATCATATTCATAATAAA
>CALBHK010000200.1 GCA_937894565.1 uncultured Chlamydiae bacterium | reverse complement strand
TCCGTACGCACGGTTCTGTGAGAGGACGAGGCCTCACGGCCTCTCCTACTCGGCAAATTTTGATGCAAAGCTGACGCTGTCAAAAACCAAATCTTCAATCACGTTCGGTATAATTAAAGTAAAAAAATCAAAATATTCTCTGCGTTTCCTCGGCGTACTTTGCGGCTCTGCGGTTAACCCCTCTTCTCCTCCTCTTTTCCTTCGGTTATTCTTCTTGTCTTTACTTTTTATTGGAAATGGGATATATTTTCGCTCATCGTCCAATTGGAAATCAAAGGAACAGAAATGTCATCCGTAAAGAAAAAAAGACGCAAGAAAATTGCGAAACATAAGCGTAAAAAACGTAGCCGTCGTGATAGGCACAAGCATAAATAGGTTGCATGAGTTGGAAATACCCTGAGCATTACCAAGTCATCATAATAGGGGGTGGACATGCCGGATGTGAAGCAGCTTTAGCTGCCGCACGGATGGGGTGCTCTACCCTCTTACTTACTATGTCCTTGGACACCATTGCTAAAATGAGCTGCAATCCCGCTGTCGGGGGAGTGGCTAAAGGGCATATGGTGCGCGAGATCGATGCTCTAGGTGGAGAGATGGGGAAGGTAACGGATGCTACCGGCATTCAGTTCCGCATGCTTAACCATACAAAAGGACCTGCCGTTTGGGCGCCGCGCGCTCAAACAGATAAGGTGCGCTATCAGTTCGAGATGAAGCGCCGTCTTGAAAACACACCTCGCTTGCAAATCAAGCAGGGGACTGTAGAATCTTTGATTACGGATGATACAGGCGTGGTCGGGGTAGATACCAAAGAGGGGATCTCTTATTATGGAGAGACCGTAGTCATTTCATCCGGCACTTTTATGCGTGGGTTGATCCATATCGGTGAAACGCACTATTCAGGTGGACGAGCGGGCGATGTGGCCGCAACGGGGTTATCTGCCTCATTGATGAGTTTAGGAGTTAAGCTGGGACGTTTAAAAACGGGAACGCCTCCAAGAGTCCATGCACGCTCGATCGATTTTTCATTGACAGAAGAGCAGCCGGGTGATGTTGGGGTCTATTTTTCTTATGACGCCCCTGATGCTCCGCGCTTACCTCAAGTTTCCTGTCATATCACTTACACAACATTAGAGACTAAGCAGATTATTCAAGACAATTTGCATCGCTCTCCTATGTATTCCGGACAAATTGAAAGTATTGGGCCGCGCTATTGCCCTTCTATTGAGGATAAGGTGGTGCGTTTTGCCGATAAAGAGCGCCATCAGATTTTTTTGGAGCCGGAGGGTCTGGATACGCATGAAGTCTATGTGAACGGTGTCTCTTCTTCTTTGCCTTTTGATGTGCAGTTTGCTTTTATTCGTTCCGTGCCGGCTTTGCGTCATGCGCAGATCATGCGCCCTGCTTATGCAATTGAATACGACTATGCAATGAGTGGACAAATTGATAATACACTTGCCTGCCGTTTGGTGCCTGGGCTTTATTTTGCGGGGCAAATTAATGGCACAACAGGTTATGAAGAGGCAGCAGCGCAGGGAATGATAGCGGGAATTAATGCAGCATTGAAATCTTTGTCTCAGGAACCTTTTATTTTAAAGCGTTCAGAAGCGTATATTGGGGTGATGGTGGATGACCTGGTGACTAAGGGACTTACTGAACCCTATCGCATGTTTACTTCCAGAGCGGAACATCGTTTGCTTTTAAGGCAGGATAATGCTGATTTACGTTTAAGAGAGTATGGCTACCAACTGGGAATTGTGGAAGAGGCACGCTATGTGGCCCTGCAGAAGAAGAAAGAGAAAATTGAAAAAGGTTCCCAATTATTGCATAAACGGTTTGTGAATAGAGGCGATCATGGCTATAGTTTAGAGCAGATGCTTTGTAGACCAGAATACTCTTATGAGGTTCTTTTGCAAGAGTATCCCGATAAAATGGAAGATTTTGGAAAAGAGGTGAATCTACAAATAGAGATTGCTCTTAAGTATAGAGGGTATATTGAACGCCAGCAGAGTGAAATTGATCGTTTTTCTCATATAGAAAAAATAAAAATTCCCCTAAATTTTGATTTTATGCAGATTACAGGAGTAGGAGCCGAAGCGAAACAGAAGTTAAGCTTAGTGCAGCCTACCAATGTGGGGCAGGCGGCGCGTATTTCGGGTGTTTCACCGGCGGATATCACAGTGTTGCTTGTCGCCCTAAAAAAATCGTAGCAATTACCAGGGCAACGCCCTGAAATATAAAAGCCTAGGGCAACGCCCTAGGTCAGGATGAAATGGATTCTCAGGCTGAAGGCCTGAGTTATAGTAACCATAACTCAGGCCTTCAGCCTGAGAAAATTTTATCATGCAACCTAGGGCGTTGCCCTAGGCTTTTATATTTCAGGGCGTTGCCCTGTTCATGAAGAGGACGCATGTTTCATCTATTGGAATTGGAAAATTGCCCGATCATCGAACAGCTCAGAATAGAAGAGGCTCTGTTACGGGGTACTACTCTCAATTGGTGCATTACTAATTATGGCGCGCCTAAAGCTTTAGTCATGGGCATTTCCGGAAAAAGAGAGTTATTAATTGATGAAGGGCATTTAGCTAAACATCCCATTCCTCTTGTGCGGCGTTTTACTGGGGGCGGCACTGTTGTCATTGATGAAAATACTGCTTTTATGACTATCATTGCTAATAGCAATGATCTTAATGTGGCCTCTTTCCCCCAAGAAGTCGCAAAATGGAACAGCCAGCTTTATGCTGACATTTTGCCCCACTTTGCTTTGCAAGAAAATGATTATGTCATAGGGGATAAAAAATTTGGCGGCAATGCTCAATATTTGCAAAAGGGGAGATGGCTACACCATTCAAGTCTATTATGGGATTACTCAAATGAGATGATGAGCTACCTATTATTGCCTCAAAAGAGGCCAATTTATAGAAAAAATCGCGATCATGAAAAATTTTTGTGTTCTTTAAAAAGCCACTTTTTATCGCCCCTTCATCTGTTAAAAACACTGCTTCAAGAGCTTAAAAAAAAGGCAACCCTACAGAGGGCGCAGCAGAGTGTTGTGCAAGAAGCTCTATTAAGCAGTCATCGTCATTCTTCATTATTACTAGAATTGTAAAGATTTTGTTAATATTACAAAATGTCGATTTATTTGCAACATAAAATAGAAAATACTATTGATTTTTTTAATTTTGTATGCTATACTATTTTATATAAAACAAATAGATATGAGGAAAGTATGACAACTTTAAACTTTGCTTTGGATGCTCAAAAATATACAGTATGTAGAGCTCTTCTTTGGGGTAATTGTGCTGGTCATTTTAAAAAGGCGTTTGGCAGTGAAGCTTTAAGCGGCGGTCATCGCTTTGTACACCTTCTAATTGCAGCGCTCGAGTTGATTCCAATCGTTGGCCAAGTGGCGTCTCTGTTTGAAACAGCAATTATCAGAGGACTTACTACTAAATTGCCTGCTCATAATTTTACTACTATTGAAAAATTTGAAGGGACACAAGGGGACGATGAAACGCCCTTTGATTGTACAATATGTTATGAAGATTTACGTTTAGAAGGTAAAACTCCTGTGATTCTGGAGGGGGATGGTAGAACTTATGAAAAAGACTCTATTGAAAATTGGTTAAATACTGATCATACGGTAGTCACAAAAGTGGGGTCGGATGATGGGAATAGTGATGAAAAATTTGTAGGGAAAACAACGCCTTTAAATTTAGTTTTGGATACTCCAGAGAAACAAAGGTTGCATTCTAATCGTATAGTGCAAATGAAAGATCCAATTTGCCCCATTACAAAAGAGGCATTTAAAGAGCCTTATTTCTGTGTAGAAAATGGTCAAACATATGAAAAGGAAGCTGTTGAAAGATTTTTTCGTCAGAATTTTACCGTACATTCAAAATTAACGCTTATTCCAAATAGAATCCTGTTTCCTGAAAATTCGGATATTCCTACTGAGACTATTGTTTTAGAAAAATAAACCACTTATAAAAATCAGATTGATTCTTTTTAAAGCCTCCTGTTAACGAAAGAAAACAGGGGGCTTTTTGTTATCTAAATAAAGGTTTTTTTATCGAAAAATAGGGGTCGTAGAAAAATTATTGTGTTCTTTAAAATTCAATTTTTCATCTCAGATTTATCAGGGTTATGTCGGTGGCTATCGCCATTTTTCATTATTATTAGAATTGTAAAGATTTTGTTAATATTGCAAAATATCGATTTATTTGCAACGCAAAATAGAAAATACTATTGATTTTTTTATTTTTATGTGCTATAATACCTTATATAAAACAAATGGATAAGAGGAAAGTATGACAACATTAAACTTTGCTTTGGATGTTCAAAAATATACAGTATGTAGAGCTCTTCTTTGGGGTAATTGTGCCGGCCATTTTAAAAAGGCGTTTGGTTGTGAAGCTTTAAGCGGGGGGCGTCGCTTTGTTCACTTTTTAATCGCAGCGCTTGAGTTCATTCCTGTAATTGGTCAGATCGCTTCTCTGTTTGAAAGAGCAATTGTAAAAGAAGATACGACAGTGAAGCCAACAGAACTCCTCAAACCTACAACTCAATTAGATGAAATTCTCGACATGGAATTTGAAGAAAATCCTAGAACAGATTGTCCTTTAACGATGGAAAAAATGATAGATCCAGTTCTTCTTTTAGAAGAAGGCAAAACCTATGAAAAAAGTGAAATTACTAAATGGTTTCAAGATCACAAAACAAGTCCTGTAAAAAATAATGAAATCAACAATCCAACATTTGTAGATAATAGAGTAGTATTAGATGATGAAAAGGTTTTTAGAGCGCCTTATTATTGTAAAGAAATGAATGGCGGCATGACAGCAGAAAGAGAAGAGATAGAGAATTGGTTTAATATCCAAAATGAAATTGAAGAAATTACCATCTATCCTAATGATAATCTTTTCAATACGAAACCTTTAGTAGAAAATGAAGAGGAAGCTGTAAACCCTGGCAAACCTGTTGTTTTAAAAAAATAAGTAAATTAAAAAGTCAGATTGAATTTTTTTAGGCCCCCTGTTAACGTAGAGAAAACAGGGGGCTTATCTATGCTAAATAAAGAAAAATTGGCAGAGCTGGATGTTCATCTACAAAAGATCTTAGCTCTTCCCATCACACGCTGCAGTTATCGACAAATTCAAAATCTTCTTTTTGAAGTAGCCAATCGCAATCAGGGCGAAACGATCAAGTTGATGGATTCTATTATCAACCGTTCCATTAAAATGAATACGGATGCCAAATCTGAAGAGGCGATTAAAGACATTATAGAACGCTTTGGGGCTAGTATTGCCACAGCCAAAGAGGTGCATGATCGCGGTGAATTCATTGCGCTGCTCTCTTCTGATCTGTTGATGCAGCAGGGCCAAATTCTCTTTTCTAACTTCATTAAAAGAATTGATGGCAAAGAGTTTCAGTTTCTATCTGATCCCGAAAGTTTGTTCAATATTTTAGAGCATTTTGTCGGCAGATTAGAAGAACTGAAACGCAATGATGAATCGGGAGAGTACGCTAAACACTATCGCAAGCGTATGGAAGCATTTACCTCTCGCCTTTCTGCTTTAAACAAAGAGTTCCACGATTCTTCCACCTAATCGAAAATAACCAGTATGTTAGCGCCCGGCTAACATACTGGTTATAATACCGCTTAAATATCTGAATTGACAAAACACCCCCCATAAAATAGCATGTTTTCTGCTAAAACACCCCCCATAAAGTACCAAATTCTATATAATAAGAGAAAAAGGGATGTTTTATGTACCGTATGATTGAACCTACTTTAAAAAAATGGAAAGAAGATGTGCACCGTTTGCCCATTATTTTACGTGGGGCCCGTCAAGTGGGGAAAAGCTTTACAATTGAAAAATTTGGCCGAGAAAATTTTGAATCATTAGTTGTTTGTAACTTTGAATTTCGTCCAGATCTAGTGAGCTGTTTTGAAAATTTAGATCCTATGATCATTTGTGCTCAGTTGGAAGTGGCATTTAAACAGAGAATCGTTCCGGGGCACACTTTACTTTTTCTGGATGAAATTCAAAACTGTCCAGCGGCTATCAAAGCCCTGCGCTACTTTAAAGAAAAATTGCCTGCTCTTCATGTGATGGCGGCTGGATCTTTATTGGAATTTGTTCTTCACGAAGAAAAATTTTCGTTTCCAGTGGGGCGTGTGCAGTTTTTATATTTGCGGCCTTTATCTTTCTATGAGTACTTAATTAATCAAAATCACCACCGATTATTAGAAATGCTTTCTGTTGCTTCATTGGAGTATCCAATAGAGCCTTTTGTTCATGAACAACTACTTCTTCTTCTAAGAGAATATTTTTTAATCGGAGGAATGCCCTCTGTTGTGTCGAGCTTTTTAGAAAAAAGATCTTTTTTAGAATGCCAGATCCTTTTATCTGGTTTACTTGAGACTTACCGCTCTGATTTTCCTAAATATGCGACAAAGACGGCAATTAAATATTTGCAAATGTGTTTTGAAAAAGTTCCGGGACTTATTTGTCAGCATTTTAAATACACTCATATTAGTTCTGAATATCGCTCCCAAGATCTTAAAATGGCGCTAGAGCAATTAGGGTGGGCTGGTTTATTGCAAAAAGTGCTCTCTACTAATGCTAGTGGATTGCCTTTACAAATCCATGCTAAAGATAATCAGTTCAAGTTACTGTTTTTAGACGGCGGACTAGTGAATTGTGCCAATAAATTAGATTTGCAATTGGCCCATGAAATGGACCTGATGCAGATTAATTCAGGAGCTCAAGCAGAACAATTTGTAGGACAAGAGTTGTTAGCTTATTCTGAGTCTTATATTCAAACGCAGCTCTATTATTGGAATCGAGATAAAAAAGGATCATTAGCAGAGGTGGATTATGTCATTCAATCCGGTTCTTCTATTTTACCAATTGAAGTAAAAGCAGGAACAACAGGGAGTTTGAAATCTTTAAACCAATTTTTACTTGAAAAAGAAGCTTTATTCGGAATTCGTATTTCTGCGCATCCTCTCTCTTTTCACGGACGCATTTTATCTGTGCCGCTTTATTTGATCAGAGATCTTCCGCGTTTAATAGCAGAAGCTATAAATCTTACGCAAAACAAGATAAAAAAAGAATAGACCTCTTGCGTAATTAGCTTTGCTTGAAAAAATTGATATTTTTTGAGCAGATT
>CALBHK010000199.1 GCA_937894565.1 uncultured Chlamydiae bacterium | reverse complement strand
TTTTTTGAGTGTAAAAAGAAGGTCTCGACGGCATCTGCTGAATAGAGTTTGACAGGCACAAGACCTGTTTCTTCCTGAATTTCTCGAAAAGCTGTTTGGACTGCCGTTTCACCTTCTATTGTGCCTCCAGTAACCATTTGCCATGTGCCGTTAAGATATCCACCACAACAACGTCGTATTAAGAGATATCGGGGACCATCTGGCGTATGGCAGATAACATAGGCCGTAATGCATGGAGGGGTGATAGATGAGATCATTTGCATCATTTTTTATACTATTTATGGATTGAAAGTTTCTTTAATGCCGCGGGGGTTGGGTGAGTGGAAATGTATTCTTTAATTTTACTTGCGCTTTGGGCGGGTGTGAGATTGGATACGTTCAATTCCAGGTCATAGATCATATCTTGATGGACTATGTCGTAGTGGCTGCGAGCGTGGCCAATAGGGGAAGTTTCTCGTTTTCTCTCTCTTTCTTCTAAAACGTCTAAGGGAACCTTTATTCCAATCAGATAAACTTTTCTGCCTTGTAGAGCCTTTAAAAGATCTGAAAGCCATTCAGGCTTATAGAGAATATAATCCACAATCAAATTGTTTCCTCTATCAGCATAGGCTCCAATAGCGTAGTGCATTCCAGAAATAATGCGATCGCCAGCGGGACCGATTGTCAGGGGGACTATCTGATGGCCGTTAAGGTCTTGCTTGAGCTCAACTGAGCGGATGAGTTCTTTATTGTTTGTATACTGAGAGAAAAACTTTGTTTTTTCAAAATTGGAAAGATCAGGGTTTGGAATCAAGGCGTCGAAAAAGTTATCGATACCGACTTTTAAGTAGAGTTCATCAAACTGTTTTTGAAGTTCATTTTGAATGCTTGATTTACCTGAAGCCGATGGTCCATTTAGAAGAATAATAGTTCCCTCAGGGAAAAGATAACATGGCAGCATAATTAATCCCATTATGAACAAATATAATCGCATCGTCATAAATATAGACTCTCTTGTTCGTCATAGCCTCAATTTTAGCAGAAGAAGGGGTCTATGCGCAATGATTCAGGAGACCTCAGATTAGATTGATTCTGATCTTTTTGCATAAACTCATAGAAGGCCCAGTTTAAAGGCTAGTTTTTTTATCGTCCTCTTCTCTTTTTGTTTTTTTTCTTCATCTAAAAGCTTGGTATTTTGGTTGAATTGGATGTCATTTTCACAAGACATAGAAATTTGATTGAGAAGAGCATACATGGTGACGAGCTTTCTTTGTTCTTTATTAAGTTGAAGCTCGTCCATAATTGCCGTTGAATAGATTTTCCCATGACGAGTGGCATACCAAGCAAGTTCTATCCTCCCAAGCGCCTCTAATGGATCTCCTTGAGTTAGACCATCGAGATCTACCAAGCCATTGAATGTGCCATGGTGAATCATGACATTTTTGTAAGAAATATCCCCATAATACATGATGGGCTTTATATCGGAAAAATAAGGCTGATAGCGTCCATACAAATTGTCTGCTATGTTGATTGTTTCGTCATCCAAACCTCTTTCTTTTGAGTCCTCAATCCAAATTTGCATTCTCTCTGTCCAGGAATCACTCAATTCATTATCACCACCACCCCAAATGACACCAAATTGATCAGAGGTGGGGATTGTTTTCACTTTGTTGAAAATGTCTGCTATTTCTTGAGCTAAATCTTTCAGTTGCTTATCAGAAAGCGTTCCAATCACTTGCCCTAAGTCTTGTCCTTCAATCTTGCTAAGGACTTGGTAGGAAAATGGAATCAGCTTTTTACTATAATCCTCAGCCAGAATATCGGGTACTTGGATCCCTAAAGCTTTAAATTGCGGGATATGATCATGCGATCCCATTAAAAATCGGTCATCTGGGCTAAGACGAACAATAACTTCATATTCTTTCAACCCAACGCAATAGACTTCGTTACAAATACCGATGGTAATGCGATTAATGTGGTAAGGTGTCTCTTTGAACTGTGATGAAATCATTGATTGAATCATTTCTTCGTGAGAATGCTCGGACATTATTTGGACCCCATCTTCTTGGTTATTTAAGTGAACTCGAAGAAATCATAAAAGTTCTTTTTTCATGTAATAACGGCAATGGCCTTTAGGAGTATTCTCTAAAACTCCAAAAATTGAATACCCTTGCTTTAGATAAAAATCTTTAGCTTGAAAGTCAAATGTGTCCAGGTGGGCAATATGGCATTGATGATCACGAGCTATGCGCTCAACATGGTGAAGCAGTTGAGAAGCTATTCCTAGATGTCTATGCTTTTCAAAAACAAATAGCAGCTCGATTTCTAAAACCCCCCAATTGACTCTTTTGGTTTGTATGCCTCCCAAAAACTCTCCTTCGTTGTTTTTGGCAGAAAAGTCCAACCTGTGAAGCGCTGCTCGCGGCAGTTCTTTGGCGATGGTAATATTGAAATCTGTGATGGCTTCGTCCATCGTTTCCAATTCTGACTTTAATGCAGGTGAAATTTCAAAGTCGATTGTCATTTAAAAATCCTCTTTAATGATTAAGCATAGCTAAAAGTATGCTTTTTGACATTCAGAACTATACCGAACGTGATTGAAGAATTGGTTTTTGACCACGTCGGTTCTGCATCAAAATTTTCATCTTCACTCATGCCTTGCCTTAAGGCAATGGTCATTCCCTCCAGATAAAAATTTTGAGCAACCTCCTTGTCAAAACTCCAAATCTTTAATCACGTTCGGTATAGTGATTTTGTTCTTTTTTTGTTTTTTCACGATTCACTATTTCTAATAGTAATAGTGTTGCAATTTTTGCAACAAGTGCCACTAAAATAGATTCTCTGATCTGTTTTCAGTTTCCAACTAATTGATCTACTTTGTTTTCAACTTTTCTATTGAGTGCTGGATCACATCTGCGTTGAATTTTTGGTAAAACTTAGACTCAATGGCCCAATAATGCCAATAGAGGGGGATCTTCCAAACCTCGCTGCAGAGTTGCACTAATTGCTTTTTTTTGAGTTCGGTGATGATGTCAATTTTAGGAATGAGAGCATAGCCATATCCCAAAAGGGCAAATTTTTTAAAGCCTGCAACTGAGGGGACGATGTGATAGTTTAATTCTTTTGGTTCATGTGAAGAATTGGGGCACACTCTCATTGAGGCTCTCCTGGTTAACCGACTAATTGGTATTCTTTCCTATGCAAGTTGTATAATTTGAGCTTAAAATATTCTT
>CALBHK010000198.1 GCA_937894565.1 uncultured Chlamydiae bacterium | reverse complement strand
TTTTGATCATTTTTCTGGATGCGTACATCCAGATCGTTTCCTCTTTTTTGACAGAGCTCTTTTAAACCATGTTGAATGCTTAAGGGGAGCAGAGCCCAAAGAGATTGATTGTTTTTTTTTATTCTTACTTTTTTTAACTGTTCCACTAAATTAGCGTAGCCTAGAAAGTAAAACACGCTGCTGCCCACCACTTGAAAGAGACTGGTTTTGGTGACATTTGTTTCCTTATAAAAATCCCAGAGAGAGAAAGCTTCTTTTTTTTCTATACCCAACTTAGAGTAGAGGATGTCTTGCGGTTTAGATAAAAAATCGGTTAATAAAGCATTGGGTTTAACAGTCATGCTTTCTAGGATTTCTATAGAACCTTCCTGAAATATGCCTTTTTTATCAAGTATTTCAAGTTCGTTAAGTAATTCTAATAAAATTTGTTGATCTGATTTTTCAAAGTTAATTAAATTGTTTTTGGTTGTTATGTTTTGCATTAATTAGTTTTTTTGTTTTGAGTTGGATTTTTTTTCTATAAGAGGTGTATTTCGAAGAATTTCATCGGTAATCGTTATCTGATTTTCATTTAGAATGTGAATGAAGTTTTGACAGACGGATGTATAAAGGGTGGGCTCTTTTCCAGATTCTGGAAATTTGTAAAATAATAGGTTTGATTTTCCTTGTCCCCCATTCATTTTTTCTTCTGCTATATTTAGAATATTCATAAAATTTGGATCCATTAATAGACAGTGATTGTTTGTGAGCCCTCCATATTCTGGGTATTCGCAAAGTAATAGGTGGGGGTATTCTTGCCATTCATTGATGTTTTCTTTCCAGAATTCTGGAAGTAGGGTTCTTAAGGGGGATCTAGCTAATTGATCAAATATCTGGACAACTTCGGATGCGTAATCAGAGGCACTATAATTAAAGCGGGCTAATTGAGTTTCATTTTTGATTGAAAGTAAAAAAGCTTCATTTAATTTATAATAGGACTCGCTAAGCTTTTTGGCAGATTTTTTATTCGTTTTTTGGAAATAAAATTTCATTGTGATTTCATAGAATGAATTTATGATCAATCTAAAGTTAAGCAACTCTTCAATTAACGGTAGGTTGAATGTTTTGAAGAAAAAGTAATTTTTAAGAGCTGCATATACGTGTATAAGTGAGGGATATAAAAGTGTATGATCAACGACTGGACTTTTAATATTTTCAAAATGTTTTAATAACATTTGGATGATCCAAGTCCGGATGATCTGGGGTCTATGTTCTTTTAACCATTCATTATCAACACGATTGTTAAAATCTTCTAAGAATGAACTTATGTCATTTTTTTTAAAAATTTCGTAAATAAAAGCGTGAGAAAATGAGTTTTTAAATAAACTCACTTCATGGATCAAATAAAAACAGCAAAAGTCGATACTTTTTTTATCTATAGAAAGGATGAATTTTTTTTCAAATTCATTTTCTTTGTGCTTTTTATTTTGCAATACGCTACTTGCGTAAGTTAATTGTACCAATAATGCTTTATCATTTTCTTTGATTGTTTTTTCTAGCTTTTCTCTTTTTATTTTTTCAAATAATTCGTTTTTGATATTTACTAACTCAGCTAAAGCGTGCTGATTTCCATTTTGAAGTTGTTTCAATGTCCAAGTTAATGAAAGAAGGATGCAGCCTGATAGATCGGTATCTTTTTTTATAAGGCTTGTAATAATATCTTTTAACTTTAAATAAAATATTTTTAATTTTGGATTAAAATCATGATCGCACAAAGCTCTGATCTCTTGCTTTTCTAATTTAATTAACGTTGAATAGTATTTATTGTTTGAAATGTTGGTCAAATAAGATTTTATGGGTTCCCAGGGGTCTAATTCTCGCGTTGTTTTTATTTGTGATGAAGGTTTAATAGAATTAGTTTGTTGATAAGAAGCTAGATATATTTCAATTTCAGAAGAGTTTTTTAGATATAAGTTGATATTGGAACACAGTAGCTGTAAGAAAGAGATGGAGTCTTGGTTGTTTTTATTTTTGAGATGCATATCGTAAAGTTCATTGAAAACATTTAGATCATTTTCAAATAAAGCAAGATGAAAAAGGATCTTACTAATTATGGATTCATTGAATTTTTTGGACTTATCTTGCAGGTGTGTAGAAATTTGAGACATAAGCTCTACTAAATAGCCCCAATTTTTTCGGGTAGCTCCTTTTTCAAGAAAGTGCGTGCTGCAGTCTAAAAAATAACGGTTTAGAGCTTTTTCGATGTCGATAAACGTTTTCTCATCCTTTAGTTCAGGTTTATTTTCTAGTAGTGTTTTAAGGCGTTTTATAAAGGAGAATGCATCTTCGTAAGGTGGCTCTTTATGAAGGCAAAGAGAAAAAAGATTAGTCAAAAGATTTAAACTTGAAATGTTTTTAATTAAATTTTCGTAACGATTTTCTTTTTGGGGCTCAATAAATAGTTGATTTTCTTTATGCAGCTTTGCGTAGAAAGTGGTAAAGCATTCTGCTAAGAAAGGCGTCCAGATGTCGTTTAAAAAGAGAGTATTGAAAAATTTTTGGTTCTGTTCGAGGGTGGAAATTTTGGAGATAAGTTTTTCAGCTGTCTTGTCAAGAGCTTTTAGAAGGTTCTCTTCTTTAGCTGAAGAGAAAAGTTTTGAAATAGTTGGTAGATTCTCCATTAACCAAAGAAGGGATAGTTCATCTTCATATGCACAAAAAAACTCTATGAAATCTATTTCTTCTATTAAATAATTGGTTGATTTTGTTTTAAAAATTAATTCAAAACATTTTTTCGATAAAATAAGATTCTCTTTTAATCGCTTAGCTGCTTGAAAAAGAATTTCGCTATGCTTTGAATGATACTGTAGTAATTCAATTTCTTCAATTGACGACGCTGTAAGGCAAAATTCATTAAGCTTTTGATCTAAAATCATTTTTGTCTGGGGAAGGTCTTTGAGGTATTGTTTAAGTGTTTTCCAATTCAATTTTTGAAAAGGTTCTTTAACCATTTCAGAAAGTAGTTTTGAGAGCGGTTGATCGCAATTTTTAAGCAACTGTGTTTTTTGTAATTGGTCAGAACAATGAATTAGACTAAGAACTTCTGCAAAGTTTTTATTTTCTAACAAATTAACTTTTTGTTTGTTTGTTTTCTTTTTTAGAAATGTTTTAAGGGGCATTTTACATTGAACTTCTTTATTGTTTTTATACAGCGCTCGTAGTTGAGCAGCTTCACTAAAGAAAGATTGTTTATATAGGTTAGTGTATAAAGGGATGGTAAGATCCTGGAAATCAATTGAGAGATTGTTTTTTTTGTAAAAATTGATTTTTTCATTAATGAAATTGAATTGATCTTTTAAGTCTTTTATTAATTTAAATTCTGTGTTGCAAAACTCTTTAATCATTTTTTCTGAAAATTGAGAGAAGATGTGAGGATAGTGTTCTTGGTTATTCCAAATTAATTCCAGGCACCATTTTGGTAAGTCAAGTTTACATGCATTTCTTTTTGATTTTATCAGGAGTGTGTTCAAGGTGGAAAGAGGAGCGGAGATATCATCAGATGAATTTTTAAAGTTAAGAACCCCCAGTAAATAACTAATTTTCTGGTTTTTAGGGATATTAGAATGGCTTAAGAAGCGCTCAAGATTACGAACAGAAACTTTGATCCATTTAGACATTTTTAGAGCGCAATTCGTATCTTTAGCTTCATGTCCGGCAATAAATAAAATCTCTTCCGCTGATAAAGAGGGCTCTTCTATCAATTGAGGAAGAAAATCAGATAGAACTTCAAAATGGCTTTCAACGACTTTAATGGCTTTTTTGATATCGCACTTTAGAAAAATACCCTTCTCTTCTCCAATTTGGATCACAACAAATGGTTGGTTTGAAGATTTAGAGGATGATTCATGCATAGAGACAAAAAAAGCGACTTGAAGCGCAGCGTTTATTTTTTCTAAATCGATGGATTTTAAGAGCATCTCGCAAAGTGTGTGAATATAAGAACTTTTTGAATCTATCTTTAAGAATGGCTCGGTATTGGACGGGTTAGAAAGTGTGATGGATTCTAATTGATGGGGGAGCTTAAATTGATGATAAAATTCTATGGCGTTAATAAAAAAAAGCAATTTGTTTTGATTTTCTTTCACGTTTTGAAATTCTTTTTGCCATACCAGGTGGATTTTTCTTAGAGGAATTGCGCCAATGAGGTGGGGGTAGTTGTCCTTACTTTTTAGAATCTGTTCGATCACTGACTCTGGGAATGGAGCTGTATCTGGCAACTGTTCGCATTTTCCAAAAAAGTGATTGAGGTCCGTTAATAAAAAAGAGAGCTCCTCTTCATCTTTTTTGAGAGAAAATTCCGTAGATAGATAGATGTTTTTTTCTTTGAGAGGAATCTGCGGATTAGAAAAAATTCTCCCTAAAAGAGCTTTAGATTTTTTATTTAATAGAGAAAACTCTCTAGAAGCGAGTTCAAATTCTCCTGCCCCGTGTGCCGCAATAAAAAATATTTCGCGTTCAGAAAGGTTTAAAGGTTCGATCAGGTCTAAAAGACAAGAAGAAAAGAAAGGGGAGAGAGAGTTAAAATGCTCTTCAACTACTTTTAGAGCTTTTTCAATATCCCATTTGAGGAGAATGGAATTCTCATTTCCTATCTGCAGATGCTCTACCTCTCGATGTTTAACCAGGCAGATTTTCTTCTTATCTATAAAAACTTTATGGTGCAGGGCAGCAAAGGCTAAAACTTGCACCACAGCGCTGATTTTTTCAAAGTCAATTTTTTGCAAAAGCATCGTGCATAAAGTGTGGATGTAGGATTTTTTTTCAGAGAAGGAAATCTCTTGCTTCATTGCACTAAAGAGCTGCTCTTCATCAATATAGGGAGCGCAGATGCGAAGAGAATTAAGCAAAAGGCAGACTAAGAGGGAGAGAGATTTGTTAGAGTGTTTTTTATGGGTTGTTTTAAGGATCTTTTCTAGTTTTGCAGTGTTGTTCTGTTTATTGTTTTCTTTAAAAACTTGTTTAATAAGATTTTTTTCATCCTCGTCTCTTGAGCATGTCTCAAAACGGCTTTGATTATAGGCTAGCATCCCTAAATCATTGTCTTCTAAAAGGTTGTTTAGATCGCTTTGTGAATTTTTTAAGATCACATTCAAAAGGCTTTGAATGAGGATGATGGGATTTTTAGTTTTAAGCTCTATTTGATCTTTATCTAAATCCACTTCCAACAGAAGCGCTTCCTTGATGAATCGATAGGTGCGTGGGGCTTTAACGAATTGGCAATAGTCCACAGTGCAATTGCCATAGTAAAAGCTTTGAATAGTCCAAAAGGTATTTTCGTTCGACATCACCTTACGATTTGTGTAGAAATTATCTATAAAAAGTTGCTCGCTAGAGGGTTTTAATTTTTTAATTAAAAATTGCTCAGCTGTATTTAAAAGGCTATTGAGATATTTTTGATCTTTTTTTTGTATGCGTACATCCAGATCGTTTCCTCTTTTTTGACAGAGCTCTTTTAAAGCATGTTGAATATTTAGGGGAAGCAGGTCCCAAAGAGATTGCTGATTTTTTTTTACTCTTACTTTTTTTAACTGTTCCACCAAATTATCGTAGCCTAGAAAGTAAAGCGCACTGCTGCCCACCACTTGAAAGAGGCTGGTTTTAGTGTCGTTAGTTTCCTTATAAAAATCCCAAAGAGAGAAAGCTTCTTTTTTTTCTATATTCAATTTAGAATATAGGATGTCTTGGGGCTTAGATAAAAAATCAGTTAATAAAGCATTGGGTTTAGCGGTTAAATTCTCTAAGATTTCTATAGAATCTTCTTGATAGATGCCCTTTTCATCGAATACCCCAAGTTTAGTAAGTAATTCTTGTAAAATTTGTTGGTCCGATATTTCGAAACTAATTAAATTGTTTTTGTTTGTTATATTTTCCATGAATAGTTGCTTTTATTTTTTCATGCAACTTTAACATGTTATTTAATTATATTCCATGAGTAAAGAATTCGGTTGCCACATTTCACTCTTGTATCTATAGAAAAAGCAAGCCGCATGAATGGCTGCATATACGTTAAGAAGAGCCCATATATGAGTGGGTGGACCTTGCGTTTGGTAGACGAAAAAATAGATAGGGATGAGAGCAAAACCCCAGGCTAAAGCAGCATTGGTAACCATGACAAATAAGGTGTCTCCTGCTGCAGTAAGCACACCGGCTGAAATCCAGACTAAGCCTTCCATGACTAGATAGATCCAAACAAAAAAGCAGGTGGTTTTAATGGCATCTAAAAGAAGCGGTTGATCACTTTCAGGAACAACTGTTAAGAATTCTCTAATGAGGGGCTCTGGATAGATAACTAATAGGATCCCGACTAAAGAGCTTATTGCAAGAAGGATCTTAACTGCCGACCACCACATTTGATTCAATTCTTCCCACTTCTTCGATGCAATTAAGTTGAAAGAGAGGGCTGTCACCCCTTTTTGCAACCCCTCCATGCCAAAGGCAATTAGAGAGTAAAATCCAAGGCCGATGGTCACTATTGTAGCATGTAAAGAGCCCAAGCTCACCATTAATTGCATCATCAGCGACCAGGCAGAAATTTCGACCATGCTGCTAATAGCCCAGGGTAAGGCCATACGAAAGCACTTTAAAAGAAGTTGCGGATTAAAAGTGGGAAGGTGGGTTTGGTAGATATCCCGGTATTTTTTGGAAAGAAAGGGTATGAGGAGGAATAAAATCTGGATAGTTTCTGAAATACCTGTGGCTATGGCAGCTCCTTTGGTATCCATTGGATCCAGGATGTCTCCTATTCCAAAGATTAAAGCCAGATCAAGGATCACATTACAGACGTTGCTTACAAAAGTACTAAGCAGGACCAGGCGCATGCGGCTAGTGCCGATAAAAAAAGCGCAAAGGGCGAATTGAATGGCTTGAGACGGGCCAAAATAGAGAATCCACTGGAAATAGGGGAGTCCATAATCATCATAAAAATAATCAGATAGCATATAAGGGCCGGCATGCTGTGCCAAGACGTAATAAAAAGGCCAGATAATAAAGGCGACCCAGATCATCTGCCAGACAGTCTCACTTGCTTCGCGGTATTTTTTTAATCCATTGAACTGTCGAACAAAAATTTCGGTAATAGAGACAATGCCGAGTAGTCCATAGGAAAATATCATGCTGATCATGCCTGCTGCTGCGGCGGCATTCATGGCATCCAGTTCATAATGGGCTAAAATTAAACGATCAAAAAAGAGCATGAAATTGCCGGAAAACAGAGCAATCATGAGGGGAAAAGAGATAGCAAGGAGTTCTCTAACGCTTCCTTGGGGATAACGGGTGAGCTTGCTATAGTTTTCTAAATTTTCTTCGGTTTCTTCTATCATTATCCATAATTTTATAATCCTTGGAATAACCAATCAATATATAGAGCTAAATTATTGTAAAAAAAGTTGCATAAAAAAATTTTTTGATGAATTCTAAGAAATTAGAGATTTGTTATTATGGAGTGTGAATGCTGACTATTTTAAAGTTATTCGGGCGATCTCCCTTTGCTCCATTGCAAACGCATATGGAGAAGGTGATGCGTTGTGTGGTAAAACTCAACGAGCTTTTCGAGGCTCTATCTTTAAAAGACCGCACCAAAATGGCAGAATTATTTGAAGAAATTTCACAATTGGAACATCAGGCCGATTTAGTCAAAAATGATATCCGTAACAATCTACCCAAAACTCTTTATTTGCCCATTGACCGCGCTCACCTTTTGGAAATATTGGGTTTGCAAGACTCTATTGCTGATATGGCCGAAGATGTAGCTGTTCTTCTCTCTTTAAAAGAGATGGAGCTTCCTCCTGCTCTTAAAGTAGAATTCGATGCATTTTTAGCAAAAAATATTGATTGCTTTAATGGCGCTTGCGCTATCATCAAGGAGCTTCACGAGCTTTTGGAATCTTCCTTTGGTGGGCATGAAGCAGAAAAAGTGCGCGAAATGGTGGATAAAGTAGCTTATAAAGAACATGAAGGTGATCTACTTCAGCGTAAATTACTTAAAAAGCTTATCGCTTTAGAAAATGAAATGAGCTACACTAGCTATGACTTATGGTTAAAGATTTTTGCAGCTATAGCAATGATCTCTAATCTTTCTGAAAAACTTGCCAATCGGGTGAGAATGACACTGGATATCAAATGACAATCACGATAATGGTCCTTATTGTTTTAGTGCTCTTAAGCGGACTCTATATGGCTTGGAATATTGGCGCTAATGATGTGGCCAATGCTTTGGGAACTTCTGTGGGGTCTGGCGCGCTTTCTTTGCGCGGCGCTATTTTGATTGCTGCGGTATTGGAATTTTCCGGCGCTCTGTTTTTTGGCTCTCATGTCTCTAAAACAATGGAACAGGGCATTATTAATGCCGAATTTTTTCAAGATCCCATGATATTGGCCTTTGGTTTTCTTGCCTCTTTAATTGGAGCGGGCGTTTGGCTTCAAATCGCCTCTTATTGCGGCTGGCCTGTTTCGACCACACACTCTATTTGCGGAGCTTTGGTTGGTTTTGGGCTAATTCAAGGGGGAATAGATGCTATTTACTGGGACAATATCTTTCAAATTGCCTCTGCCTGGGTCATTTCTCCTCTGGTGGGCGGTGTGATCGCTTATCTTGGTTTTCATTTTATCTTGAGAAAAATTTTGTTTGTAAACCATCCTTTAGAAGCGGCTAAAAAAATTGTCCCTTATTTGGTGGGTTCACTCGGCGTAATTTTTGCTTTAGTGTTTTCATTTGATTGGCTGCAACATCAGGGATTAGACTTCTTTTTTTCTTTGGCAGTGTGTCTGTTTTTGGGTGTTATTATGGGATTTGGAGCCTCTTTTTTGCTTCGAAGGACTCATTTGGGAGATTCTCTTGTTCTAGAAGAGAGACAGATTGATCCTCAAATGCTCTTTGATTTGAAAAAAGCTCATGAACATTTAGAGAATGCGCAGCAAACAGCTCAGGGAGAATTGGGATATAATATTGCGCGCGTGATGGAAGAATTAGAGAGTGTTGCTTATGCTGCTAAACAGGTCCAATGCTCGCATCAACAGGAAAGTGAGTCCAAAGCAGTGGAGCGTATCTTTGGTAAGGTTCAGTGGATCAGCGCTTGTCTAATGGCTTTTTCCCATGGTGCTAACGATGTTGCGAACGCTATTGGACCATTGGTCGGGGCCATTGGACTGTTGACTACAGGCGCTTTGAGTACGCAGTATGAGATTCCCTATTGGGCTTTAATTTTGGGTGGAAGCGGCATTGTGCTTGGACTTGCTACCTGGGGTTGGAGGGTGATTGAAACTATAGGGAAAAAATTAACGGAGCTCACCCCTACAAGAGGTTTTGCAGCAGAATTTGCGGCAGCCTCTACAATTTTAATTGCTTCTCGTTTTGGCTTTCCCGTTTCAGCAACACATACACTAGTAGGGGCGGTTTTGGGTGTTGGCATGGCTAGAGGTCTGGAATCGATTAATTTGAATATGATCAGTAGTATTGTAGTTTCCTGGATCATTACGATTCCCGCCGGAGCTCTTTTTGCGATTCTAAGCTACCATGTGATCTTCTTTTTCTTCGGATAGAAACCACACATTGGATTGCATTCCATGATTTTGTTTGGGTTTTTATATTAGACTTGTCAAGAAAAAAGGAAGAATAACAGGATAGACAGGCATACGCATCAGGCTAACTCTTGCAGTCCTTCAGACTGCGATATCTAACCC
>CALBHK010000197.1 GCA_937894565.1 uncultured Chlamydiae bacterium | reverse complement strand
ACCATTGAGAACTAAGAATGTGACTTTGCTTTGGATCATCGAACCATACAAGGGCTAGGAGTAGGACTTCAAAACAATCGGATTTGTGCCAAACTCCATCCCAAATTTTCGTAATCTCTTCTGGAGATTTAGTATAAAATGAGAACCTATTCTTAAGTGTGGCTCTAATTTGAGGTGCTTTCAGTCCAATGTAGCGCAGCTTTGATTGTCCGCCGCCGATGAAAGCTTGAGGTCGGTCGGGAGATACTTTTTTGGGGTGCGCAAGCAGAGCTTTTTCTATTTCGTTCAAATACAACATCGTCATCTTAGTCAAAGTTATAGCGCTTCTTCCACGAGTCAGGAACGCCAACCTTTAACCCATAGAGATACCTAGCAAGCTGTCCATGATGTTGAGCTTCATGCTCAAGCAGGTCGAGAAGAAATTTAAGTGCAGCCTCTGACAACTCACCAGCTTCAGCAAGAAAGTTTCCGACTTGTTCACCAGTTGTAATCAATACCTCTTTGACTGCACCGGCATCAGTTGTTTTATTTCCGTCCAAGGGACATTTGAACCCTTGCCATTGCTCCGCTTTTGCAGCTCTTAAATAACTATCTCTTGCCCCAACGACACACCAAATTTGTGCGCCAATAGTATTGGAAGGTAGATCGCAAAGCTTACTACCCAAGAGGGATTCGGGAACATGCGATACTAAATCTAAATAAAGACGGTTTGAAAGTTCCAGTCTGTGTCGTAGTTGGTTTATTATCATCAATAATTAACTAGCACCAGATTACCACAACGGTCATCAAAGGAATCAATCTTTGCCATCTGCAATATAATGGACCTGGGTATTTTGAGGCTTTGAGGGCTTGTTAAAATTTCTTGAAGTAGCGGTCTTTGACCAGAAGGACCCCTTTATTGAAGTCCCTTGTGGTTTACTCTTCCATATATAAGTCGGCTTCCATCTTTTTACGAAAACCTGACTCAAATTCAAGACCATGCTCGGGAGCCCCAAATTTGATTTCAACATCAAGGGTTTTTTCTAATGTGAGGGCTCCACTGAAATGTTCTGGCTTAGTGACTGTGATACTTTTGGGAACGGCTCCCAACTCGATTATTTTGCTTAAAACAAGATCCCTCATTTCTGAGCTAAGATCTTTTTCTGGTGAAATCATTTCCATTCCTAAACAAGTGCCAGAGTCTTTTTCAAAAAGAGAACAAATTCTTGGATAAAATGGTCGATCCTTTTCAAGCACTGGTTCGCGGGCAAAAAAGTCATGCAATTCAATATTTAGCTTTTTGTTTTGCGAGAGATTTTTTGCCTTTTGCAAAAGAAGCTCATTCACAGGTGTAAGATGATAGGGATTTTCGCTAGCAATGCTAGCCGATTGAATTTTTCTTTGTCCCCAAAACTCAAGCTTCCAACCATTTGTTTTTTTATGATGGATAAAGATCGGAAACTTTTTTCCATCATCTTTGAAAAGACAATCTGGATCCTCATCGGTCAATTCAACTAAAGTTGTCGTTGCTGATAACACTCTTATGAGTGTGTGAATATCTTCTGTTGTTGGAAACCAGGGAACATATCCTGGCTTCATATTTCTGATCAGGGGCCATGCTTTTATGTTTGATGGTTTGTGGCCTGAATTTTTGATCAATTGTAGATCTTCTTCATCCAAATATTTTTTAGTTGTGTACTCAAAAAGAAGTCCCTCTTGCTCCAGGCGAACCTCAAAGTGGTTATCAATCTCTTCACCAGACAAAAGATCTTGTAAAAACATAAGACCACGAATTCCACGATAAGTGGCAAGTCCAAAACACTGACCGCCACCACCCATGATAGAAACAAAGTGAATGTCCTTGGTCTCTGGGATCAAAATACCAAAATATTCTGAATCGCCGAAAAACTCCCAGGGAGCCAGTTCATAAAATTCAGAAACTTGCTTGAATAAGGTTGTTATGAGTTCTTTGGGTAAAGTGGGAATAGTTGGGGTATTTGTCATAAATGGGTCTTATCAATGAAATCCCAGAGTCGTCTAGGCACTGCTGGGCAAAGTCTTTTTGGACTTCAATAAAGGGGGCCTTCTGGTCAAAGACCGCTACTTCAAGGAATTTTAACAAACCCTGAAAGCCTCAAAATACCTAGATCCATTATATTGCAGATGGCAAAGATTGATTTGTTTTTGGACCATGGTAGATAATCACATTAAAATCAAACATCACAATTTTTTCTGAGCCTTCATGATGCTCTCTGATTAAGGTTTCAATATGTTCAAATTGAGATTCACTTTCAATATCAGAAACATTGTTACTGCCTGAGGCCATAGAGTGTGCTACTCGGCGGTTAATTTCCAATTTTGAAAGCTCTTTTTTTTGATCCAGAGTTTTTAAGTTCTGGCTTATCCAAAAATGAAAGGGAAACTTTGTAAACTCATCAATCATTGAAGCTCGAGTTGAGCCTTCTGGCAAAAGAGCTAATGTTAATACCCGAAACTTTAAGTCACCCACTTGTAGAGAGTTTGGATCTATAATTAAATCACTAAGTACCACTTGATCAGCTAAAGTATGCTCTAAAGAATTTTCTCTAAATTTTGGGACTCCAATTTTTTCAGCCCTTGAAAAATTTAGGTAAGTAAAAATAACCTCGAACCATTCTTCTTTTTTTAAAAGAGATCGGAAGAGCACACGTCTGAACTCCAGTCACATCACGTTATCTCGT
>CALBHK010000196.1 GCA_937894565.1 uncultured Chlamydiae bacterium | reverse complement strand
GAGATAAAAAAGCGCAGGAATATTTGTAAATATTCCGAGCATTTTTTATGTCTCTAAGCATTAAAAGATTACGTTTTTTCAACCTTGAGCAGGTTGATAGACTTGGTTGTAAATCAATTTCAACCTTTTTTCGATCGCGATTGCCCGAGTCGACAGAAGATTTATTAATCGTGCGCAGATAATAAGTCGTTTTAAGCCCGCGCTCCCAAGCTTCCCGATACATAAAGGAAGCTTTTCGCGCATCATTTTCAGCAAGGAACAAATTAATTGTGGGTAAATTTAAGCACCAGCAGAAAAACTTGGCATCACTCTGCGCATAAACTGATCAAACAATGGAACAGTAAAAGCGATGTACCCATACGAGGGACTATAAATCATGCCCTTTTTCATAAGGTTAGCTCTTGTAGAACTCAAAGCGGATACTTTTACAGCAGACTTGTCAGCTATATCACCCGCTTTATAAGGGCCCTCACCAAGCTCTGCCATGGTCCTTAAAAAAACTCTTTCCGCTGGGGTTAATCGATCAAATCTAACGCGGAAGAAGTTATTATCTAGTTGTTCTATAACCTCTTGTGTGGCTAAATTCACAGTAAGGCAGATAATTGGGTTAGATTGAGCTTTATTCCATGTCTTATATCCCCATTCCTGAAGAAAATAAGGATAACCATGCGTCATCTCATAAATTTTTTCTAAAGCTTTTTCTTCAAAATCAACTCCTGCGGCAAGCGCAGGATCTCTTAATGCTTTGTACGCATCTTCTTTTGACAGCTCTCCAATATTTGGAAAATGTTGCACCCTAACTCCGGACATTTTTTGAGTTTCACAAAAATAGACCTCGTGGTAATCGCCCTGTACCCGATATCTGCTATTGCATATTTGGAACACTCTTAGCGACAACCTATATTTTAACTTGGTACACTACTATTTAAAGGCGCTTTCCAGTTTCGGAAGTAAGTCAGGCAAACTAATTGGCTCCGATTCTAAACCTAGCTGTCTTAATACGGCCATTTTATTGTCTCGCACACTCATATTCATCACCAAATTTCCTAATACGGCCATTTTAAACAAAATACGGCCATTTTTCAAGAGCTTTTGGCCGTATTTTGATTAAAGTGGCCGTATTCCATAAAATACGGCCACTTTTCATGCAGAAGTCTAATAACCAAGCAAGAGCGTGAATTGCTGAGAATGATTAACAGCCGAATTAATGCTCAATGCTCGTCCTGCTTGCTCTCCCAATTTTGACGATTTGCTGCAATGGCGAGACCTGTTTTTGCTTTTAGCCAACCGAGGGTATATCATTGCTGTAGCATCTTGAAGCTTTTTTTCGATTAGAATGAGCGAATTAGAGGTAGTACAATCATATTGTCTTTTTAAAAAGTGAATTTTATTACAATATCCTTGCGCTACGCCTATAAAAAAGGAATTTTTAGCCACCGGACCTTTTAAGTCCGGTTGCTGCTTTTTTGTCTGATCCCACAAGATATCAAGTTGATATTGCAAAGTATTTGCTACATATTCAGCAATTTCAATATTAGTAGCACTCCCAATTACTTCAAGATAAATGGTTCATGTGAAGAATTGGGGCACAGAGAGGTATTAATCAATTAACTATTGA
>CALBHK010000195.1 GCA_937894565.1 uncultured Chlamydiae bacterium | reverse complement strand
GACTTTCCATCAACGATCAGGGTGATGTGATCTACAAATTCAAAAAACCTTGGGATGACGGCACTACAGCCATGAAGCTTACGCCGATGGAGTTGATGGAGAGACTCGTGGCGCTGGTTCCACGGCCAAGAGTGCACCTCACCAGGTATCACGGCGTACTCGGTCCCCATTATAAACACAGAAAACAAATTATTCCAAAACCACCGGAACTCAAAGTCACAAGCCAAGAAACAGAAATTATTGACCCAAAAATAAAAGAGCAAAAGAAGAAAAACATTCCCTGGGCAAGACTGCTCGCAAGGGTCTTTGGCATTGACGTCGAAACTTGTTCCAAATGCGGCGGCAGAATGAAAATCATCGCTGCCATCGAAGACCCGAAAGTGATTCGAAAAATCTTGGAACACATGGGGCTTGACACAAAACCGCCGCCGCTAAAGCCAGCCAGGGGGCCACCTAAAGTTCAGCATCATTTCGAAGATGATTTTAACCAGCAGCACTTCGATATGAACTTCGACAATTTTAATCAGTCCGCAGACTAAGAAATCCATCTGCAAAGGACTCGTTCGCTCAAAATCTTGAAAAATACCCTCGAGAAATCAAATATTCGACGTCAGGTTTATAAATCGCTGAAAATCGTTGCCAAAGACCGCACAGGAATCAGATCCAGAAGAAATCGCTCAATTTAATTTGGATTTCTTCTGGATTAAAGGGATTTCTTTTCTAGACATACCAGAATGAAGGCTATGATACTCTAGTAATGAAAACAATTATTTTGTCACTTTTTATCGTCTTGAATTCCAGATTAGCGTTTGCTGCAAATGAGCAATGCAATGGAAATAAAACTTCTTCACTGAAGATTTTAGGTTCCGGTCCTTATACATACGAAATTCTGAATTCAGATTACCAATTCAAAATTGATGGTTTAAAGGATGGATTCGAGGGCTCTTTAGATAGAGAAGCTATTAAAAGGCTTTTTATGTACTGTTCTCCAATAACCGCAGGTTGTTTGAATCAGAAATCCCCTAGAGTAGATACTGGCACTATTGAGGTCTCATTTAAAATCAATCAGGAACAAAATCCAAAGCCTCAAGATATCACGTTAAAAACAAGCATAGAATTCCCTGATAAAGTAAAAAAGTGCCTTGAAGAAAAGTGGTCGTCACTTGAAATGCCCCAACCAGGCACTCATGCCAGAGCAAAATTTACGATTGATTTTAAACCTGCTTCAAAATGACTTGTTTAAAACAAGTGTTACGCTCCATTAAGAAAACCTTTGTGGGTATAAAAAAATTCAATTTCTAAACATGACGAAACAAAGCAGTGCTGCTGACATGCACT
>CALBHK010000194.1 GCA_937894565.1 uncultured Chlamydiae bacterium | reverse complement strand
ATTCAGCTGGGAACAGTATATGTAACACGTAATTTTTTACGCTCTATTGCTAAAATGGAGGGTTCTGAGGTTTTTTTGAAAGAAGCTCAAGCTAATTGTCTTGATATTTTAAAAAGGATTGAAAAGGCAGAGAACAATATAAAAGAATATCAGAAAAACAATGTTTTAGAATCCGACTTAAAGAGTAACAACCTCTCTAAATCCATCTTAGAAGATCAAGAAGAAGCTGTGAATGCTCGAGAAATAAAGATTAGCAATTTTAAGGTTAGGAGTCCATTAGTCAAGAGTGAACCTAAAGGATGGCGGTTTCCTGTTTTTCTAAAAGCTCCGATCGATTCTTTTGATCAATTTTGTAAAA
This sequence comes from uncultured Chlamydiae bacterium, assembly GCA_937894565.1. Classification (GTDB taxonomy): domain Bacteria; phylum Chlamydiota; class Chlamydiia; order Chlamydiales; family CALBHK01; genus CALBHK01. The sequence goes on along the minus strand of CALBHK010000194.1, from coordinate 2,157 downwards.
GAGTCAAGGAGATTCAGGAATTATTTTGGGACACTAATCGAGATGTCCCGATTGAGAAAAAAAAGCTGACAAAGCCTTGGAAGTATTGGGCTAGTTGTTCGCCAATGAGCGAATTTCTGCCTACATTGGAGCTCCAAGATTTCATAGAAGCCCTTCCCATCCCATCTTCAAATAAATCTGATTTTTGGGCTCAATTAAAGGCGCAAGAAGCCCTTGAATGCATGAAGTCACTTGAATCGCTCTTGTACATGTATAACCTTGTCGATCAACAGCCGTTGTTACGTCAACAAACAGCGTATGTCACCCTCTATGCGATAATGCATCGTTTAGCTTTAATTGTTGAGATTTCTGGAACTCTGAAAGATAAGGCAACTATAGCTCATTATAAAATGAATAATTATGCTTTGGAATTGTTGAAAGCAGAGGGTGCGCTCTTTTTGGATTTTAAAATTTTTAGTAGATTAAAAGAAGTGGCTGTTTATTTTGAAGAATTTAATCGCGGTAAGTCCTTAGATGAAAAAGCCTTTAGTTTCAATGAATCTGGATTAGAGATCAGCAACAAATTCAGTAGCCATCATTTTTGGGAAGCTTTGGTTAAGTCAAATAATACATTGGAAGACATTATAAGAGAAGAACGAGACTCCTATAATCAATACAGAACACAACGCTTGTCATTTCTAGAAGCCACTATTTTGTTTTTAGAGTCTGGTTATATAGCGAGTTACAATAATAATATATTGGTGAGCTCTTTGGAGATTCTTCACAAAGCTAACCTTTCCTACATTAACCAATTTCGCTATGCCTGTTTTTTAGCTAATCCATTTGTGGTAAGAAAGGATCAGTCAAACATTGGAGGACCCTACAAATCCCAAGGAGGTATCACTCTTATGGATCAGGTTGTGATTGTTAAACGGCAATCTGCAAAAGAAAATTTAACTATTGAGAATGATGGACATAGAGATATTGGGCAATATTCTCAATTACTAAAAGAAAAAAAATTTAGCCGTTATGCGTCTAAGTTTGCATCTGGTCTCGAAAAAGAAGCGAATGTTTTAGATAAATCTCGAAAAGAAGATTATCAAATAGAAAAAACTTCTTTACTTCGTATTGCAGAAACATGGGAGCTGACACCGGATCAGCTGCTTTTTTATTTTGAAAGTGACATGTCTCTTTTAAATGAACCAGAAAGACAAAGTCTCTTTTTTCGCCTTTTCTTTAGATCTGTTGTTCTTGGCGAGAAGATCGAGTCGGTTTGTTTAGGAGCAGGAGAACTGTTATGCAAAGAGAAATCTTTGCGCGAAAACACTCTTTTTTTTATTCAAAAAGGGCTTTCCTATTTTTTTGAAAGCAAGGATTATGAAAGCTTTCAAGGTCAGAGATTTTTTTTAGAATTGAGTTTTTATTGTGAAAAGTATTTAAAAGATCAGGGACAGGAAGCTGAGTCGGCTCTTTTTAACCAGATGAACTGGATTAATGAGCGATTAAAAGAAAAGCTTTTTATTGAGAATGCGGCAATCCTTCATCGTGCGCGTCTTCTTTTTTACTCTTTACAGGATTGCAAGAATTTAACCACCGATGAAGTGGCAGCTATTTTTATAAGCCACATAGAAGTTACATTTCATCCAGATACGAAAAATTGGACCTCTTTATTTTTAGATGATGTAATATCGAATTTTGTTTCGAAAGCATTGAGTCAGGTGCAAAATAGAGAAGATTTAGGTCAAATAGGCACCAAAATTCTGTTTGCGTTGCAACTGATTGATCAGAATACCGCTTTAAAGTGTCATTCTTTTTCGGACTGCCTTTTAAAGCTTTCCAATAATTACATAATAGATCTAAAAATGGGACAAATATACGATCCTAATAATGATTTGATTTCTCGTTTGTCTTTATTTAAAATACTCAGGTATTGGGAGCAGTTTAAACACAAAATCTTTAGTTCCAAGGACGAGTTAGAAGTGAGAGCTTGTTCTTTTCCAGTTGGCGAAGATGCCTTTTTATTTAAAGATCCTTTAATAGAAAATCAATTTTTAGTTGATCAGAGTACTGTTTCGCAGCAATTCGAACCTGATGGTCCGTTCTATGAATACAAAGAGAAACTACATTTTTGCGTTGAGCCTGCTTTATTAAAAAGACATAATTATTGGTGGAACCCAA
>CALBHK010000193.1 GCA_937894565.1 uncultured Chlamydiae bacterium | reverse complement strand
ATTTTCATTTTGATTGATTTGGATGAACAATAGCACAAACATAAGCGGGCAAACTTAAAGAGTCAAGTAAAAAGACATAAATCGCTCAAAAATACCTTACAATGGGTAGTTTGGGTAAAACGTAGCACATAACAGGTCAGGGAAAAGATTACACGCGATTGTCAGAAAGAACAAAAGCCCACAAAACGTATTTTGCAGGCTTTTGTTCGTCAAAACCCGGATGGACTTAATCCTTTTCAAGCAACCCTACAATATAGGGCACAAAATCAACATTATTAAGCTGGGACTTTGCATATCTACCACTAACGCCATTAATGTACTTTCTCTTTCTACTTAAGATATACATTCCTCCATGACGAGGATAAGATATAGTTAGCTTCATCGCTGTCAACCTAGCAACGTTTAGCTTACCAATTTTTGTTAACCGAGTAGGATGCACGTTATCCCACAATGGGAAAATAGAAGATTCAATTTTTATCCTTCTAAATGTTTTTGCTGCTAAGGAATTCATTTCATTAAGTTTAAGTGAAACAATGAGACAAAGGTAAACAGTAAAGAAATAAGGCGCAATAACTAGTTTATGGTAGTTTTGAGTAAAACGTAGCGACTGGCAGGCCAGGAGAAACAGCACAAGCGATTGTCAGAGGGTTTAAATAGGGTTTGGTTGGTTTATCGTAATATTGCGATTGAATAAAAACCTATATTTATGAGTTTTTATAGTGTATCAATAAGCCAATAAGCACTAACAAGGGGTTTGATAGGGCAGAGCGTTTGGTTCTAATGCCCACAAGGACCACGAAAGACAGCACGCAGGCAACAACAAACCAACAATCCAGACAATGCTACGACATATGTCGTAAAGATTGCGTGTGCGCACACGCAAGCACCAACACACAAATACTCCTTAGCTTTTCGTACACAAAGCTCAGTATTTAAAACAGGTTGCTTACGCTCATAACTCATTGATTATCTATAAAACCTCATCCGCTTCTTGAACGACCGTTCAAATAGATTCACTTTTCTGCGTCAAACTGATGCTATATTGACCGCACAAATGCACCCACCCCCACCCCTTGCGCGCGCTTTCGCGACCCCGTGCCCGTTCGCATTCGCGTTTCCCGCCCAGGATTCGACCCCGGCCATCTATATATCTACTCCAGCCACGAATCGTCAGAAAAAAAATCACCTCTATACCACCCCAAACCACATAACCATCACATAAACCGCAACTAACCGCACTCAGACGGCGACAAATTCACACTACTGCAAGCAAAACTGCAACATTTTGCAACTTTAAGATAAAATATTGCAACCTATTGACTCTTATTTGCGAATAACATACCTTTGTGGCATGAAAAATTACCAAACACCAAGCACGTAGGCGCAGAAAGGCCGCCTAGAGCAACTCACCCAACTCCTTCAGATCACATTTGACGGAGACTTGATCAACAAAACCGAGAGAGACAAGCTCCAGCAGATGGGGTATTGCGCCAAATCTTCTGGTTTTAATATCATCACGCCTGAAGGAATCAAATTATTATCCGATTTAGGGCTTATCCACCCTTGACACGTATTCCTAAATGATTTACCTTTGTGACATGAACAAACTAATTGAAATCATCAAGTCATACTTAACCGACTTCCGTGGCGACGCAATCAGTCTTATTGCCGAAAATATTTCCAACAAGATCCATGAAAATATCGGCGAGTTCTCCGATGGTTACCACACCTTCAATGAGCTGTACGAAGCCCGGATGGCCTACAATGTCGCACTATTCAATGAATGGGCCAGCCAAGCAGAATACACGTCATCAGGCTTCGAAATTCTTCCCGTCAAACACGACGTACACAAATCACAACGCCACCACGACGGAGAGCTATGTTTCGGCGGCGGATGGTTCATCGTTGTGGCTAACTTACCGAGTGGCCAGATTTCAAACCACTACGAAATGAAGCACTGGGACCTATTCCGCGTGCCAGCGGTCGAAAAAGCCAAGTACGAATGGGATGGACATACGAGTGAGGATGTGATAAATCGTTTAAAAAGCCTATGAAACTTGAAATTGAAATAAATCATCCGCTCTGTGTGCTATTCCCAGATTCAACGAATCAGGTAATGGATAGGCTTACCGAGGAAGATGGGTTGATTTTAAAAGAGTCAGCCGGTCTTTTTTACGAAAGGATCAAGATTGATAAATCTGTCATAGAATGGAGACTTTATCTTTCGCTTCCAAAAATCAGCAACAACGCCTTTGAAAGCCGAAAACAATGGATTATCGAGAATACGCCGGATAAAGTTTATGATTATGGAGTTTACAACAAACTAACATTATGAAACTACGAATCCTAGCCGCTGCTTATGAAGCCGCTCTTAGT
>CALBHK010000192.1 GCA_937894565.1 uncultured Chlamydiae bacterium | reverse complement strand
CCCAGTTGTTGGCAAATGGTACCTAACTGCATGAGTTTTCTCTTCCAAAACCATGTCATTATATGCCCTGACACCTTTTACAAAGTACACATCACTCAGCCAGAATGACGGAAAAATCAATGCGAAGGAGATGAGACTAGTGGCTAAGACCGGGCTGCCCGCATCTGTTTGACTTAAGCCCGCGCCTGCAATGAGTGTTAAGAACCAGAGATAGGTCAGGCCCTGAGCCATTTCGTTAAAGGTCTGACTTGTTTCTAATCTGTCCCGTATTTTCTGGTTTGATTCGGCCTCGATTACCTTTTTTACGTCCCCGACAGTCATACTCTTTCCCTCTTGAGCATAATCCTTGAAAATAATGCCGGAGATCTCAATTGACTTTCTTCTCGGCGCTTCGGGGAGTGCATGCACGATGGAGAATTGAAATGTTAAAGAGAATAGAAATATGCTCTTTATCATCTGTCCGTGTATTCTTGACAAATTTTCCTCCGCTTATTGCAGCCAACGTTGGATTTACCTTGACGTTTTTGACGCATCGCACAATAAATGCAGGCTTATCTGAAAAGCCGCTCTTGATGCGTCAAAAATGTGCCGCAGGTGGCTGCGTTGCGCCCGCCAATAAAGCTCGACAGAGCGCGGGCGTCAACGCATTTCAGGCCACAGGAGGCCGAGCACGCGAGGAGCTACGCCACCGCAGCGAGCGCAGCAGGTAAATCTTGTTGTGCGCTGTTCGCGGCTCGCTAAAACCCCTCTGTGCTCTGATATGTTATTTCTACTATGTGTTTTTCTTCTTCATAGGCACTTTGATGCTGGTACATTTCCAGAAAGTGATCTCTATCCATACGCATATTGTGAAGTTCCAATTCAGCCTTTGCTTTTTCGCTTGGTTCCTTTGATGTTTTCGTTATCTTCTCTAAGGCCTTTTCTGATTTTGCATAATTTGCCAGCCGGCTCTCCTTGTAGTTATCTGGGTTTACGGAATAATCCTGCGACAACCTCAGCCAATTTGAAACAATCTTAATCTTGTTCTTCTCTGCCAAGCCGTCGATAAGAGCTAACCCCCGCTTTTCGTTAAGTTTTATCCAGACTCTTCTGCCTTCTAACATGGTGAGTTCGAATTTCTCAGGAAAATTTGCTTTTACGTAAGTTAGAAATTCTGTGATCGAAAGTGTCCCAGCGATAGTAAGGTGATCATTTCGATAATACCCCTTTTTGACCGCAGGATAGAACTCACTGCGAATCTTTTTATACTCAGAAAGTTCCAGGTAATAGGTTTTCTGAG
>CALBHK010000191.1 GCA_937894565.1 uncultured Chlamydiae bacterium | reverse complement strand
TAGCCATCGAGCAACCAGTTTATCTGCTCGGAAGAGAGGGAGAGTAGCTCATCGGTAGGCGATGGCCATTTGAATTTCTCCTCGGCCAGGGCCTTGTAGTAGAGAACAAAGCCGTTGTCCTCCCACATCAGACACTTGATCTTGTTGCGGCGGCGATTGGTAAAGGCATAGAGGGCACCGGTGAACGGGTTGTGCCCCAGTTGCTGCTCGACCAGCGCCGCCAGGCCATGGGCCTGTTTACGAAAATCGATAGGCACCCGATAGAGGTAGATCTGCGGCATGGTTAAAGCCGGACGCAAGTAACGATGGCGCATTACAACTGCCTCATGATAGCGCCGAGCAAATCGATATTGCCCAGATGTAACCCGGAGAGGGTGATCCCGTTAGGTAAGGTGAGCGTCAAGCCGACTTCGTTCGCGACAGGAGCAGGCCGAGGCATGGCGACTCTGGCAAAGCCGGGAAGAGAGTCCGAGTCTACAGGCTGTTCGAACTTTTTGCGCCAGTAAGCAAACTGGTGATAGACCAGTGCCTGGCTTTTGCAAAAGGCGTGGCCGGAGAGGCCGGAGTCAAGCCAGGCATTGATCTGCTGCTGCCAAAAATCAGCACGTTCTTGAGTGGTCATGGTGAAAATCCAACGAAGAGGTAATGGATTTCAAGTGTGACGAGCTGATTTTGGGAAAAACAGATGCCGATTCAAGGGCGCTTACGAACCGCCAAGGCCATCAATTACACTCTGAAGCGTTGGCCAGCTTTAAGCCGCTATCTGGATGATGGCAATCTACCGATTTGCAATAACTGGGTGGAAAACCAGATGCGGCCTTGGGCCTTAGGACGCAAGAATTGGCTATTTGCAGGTTCGCTGCGTAGTGGTCAGCGAGCGGCCAATATCATGACTTTAATCCAGTCAGCAAAACTGAATGGGCTGGATCCGTATGCCTATTTAAGTGATGTGCTGAAAAGGTTGCCGACCCATAAAGTGCCCCAGATTGAAGAATTACTGCCACACCGCTGGAAACCTAAACCGAATTAAAAAATAGGCATGGGGTTCAGCGGACGCTTACATTTAGAGTCCCACATAAAGCACATATAAAAGTAAAACTAGCAGATTGGGTTTCCATACCATCAAAAAATGGTCTACGGCTCTTATCTTGCAAAACAATGAACTTTTTAATTTCAATCATTTATATAAAACCATGGGAATATCAAATTAAAAAACCGACCATAGATCTATACCACCATCGTCTTCATTACTGAACTAAATTTAGTTCATCATTAACCAATATCTGCTCTGTATCACCCAATAAAATCGCCACGCGGCTACAGTGAATAACCAAGTGTTCCAGCCATCTTTGTGCTGCCAATAACTCTAATGTATAAGTTGCAGATACATTTTTATGAAGAGAATCTTCAATAATTTTCTGTCTCACAAACTCTTGTTGATCTTTAATATTTTGAGCAATATTTGTTAATTCAGTTACCACAATCGGAGGTATTTTTACAAAAGGTTCCCTTAACAAAATAGGAATATACCGCTCTATAATCATAGAAAAGTCTTGAGCTAAATCATCAATAACTTGCTGATCATGAATACTTTCAACCTTAGAGACATCATTTAAATCATTTCTTAAAACACGGACATAAACCACTAATCTTAATAAAATAATTAAACGATGCTGATCTGCTAAAGACTGTGGAACAATCATTTCATCTAAATAATGCTCAACCTTAATTAAAATACGGTCAAACTCATCCGTCTTCACCAATTCAGCAACCATTTCCCCACGAATACAACGAACAAAAATTCCATACATATCTGCAATCGATTGCAACAGTACACGTTCAGCCGCAGCAATCGCAAGTGCAGGAATATGATAAAGAGACTCATCTAAATAACG
>CALBHK010000190.1 GCA_937894565.1 uncultured Chlamydiae bacterium | reverse complement strand
ATTCCTCCCGAATTACGTCCCTTAGTGCCTTTAGATGGCGGACGTTTTGCCACGTCAGATTTAAATGATCTTTACCGTCGTGTTATTAATAGAAACAACCGTCTTAAAGCCATTCTTAAGCTCAAAACACCTGAAGTCATTGTTCGCAATGAAAAACGCATGCTTCAAGAGGCCGTGGACGCTCTTTTTGATAATGGCCGCCACGGACACCCTGTAATGGGAGCCGGTAACCGTCCCCTTAAATCTCTTTCAGAAATGCTTAAAGGAAAAGGTGGGCGTTTCCGTCAAAATCTTTTGGGTAAACGTGTGGATTACTCTGGACGTTCAGTGATTATCGTAGGTCCGGAACTCGGTTTTCATCAGTGCGGTTTGCCTAAGTTAATGGCCCTGGAACTTTTTGAGCCCTTCATTGTAAAGCGGTTAAAAGATTTAGGTTATGTTTACACGATCCGCTCTGCGAAGAAGATGATCCAAAGACAAGCGCCGGAAGTTTGGGATGTGTTGGATGAAATTATTAAAGGTCACCCAGTACTGCTCAACCGTGCGCCTACCCTTCACCGATTGGGGATTCAAGCTTTTGAACCCGTGTTGATTGAAGGAAAAGCGATTCGTGTGCACCCTCTTGTGTGCGCAGCTTTTAACGCTGACTTTGACGGAGACCAGATGGCTGTTTATGTACCTCTTTCTTTAGAGGCTCAAATTGAGGCTAAGCTCTTGATGATGGCATGCGATAACATCTTCCTGCCGTCTTCTGGTAAGCCGGTTGCTGTGCCTTCTAAGGATATGACATTGGGTCTCTATTATTTAATGCACGATCCCCTATTTATTCCTGAAGAAGAGGGGAAACAGACTAAGATATTTAGTAGCACTGAGGAAGTTTTAACAGCTTTGGGATCTTCCGGATGCCATGGGTGGTATGATAAGATAATTAAAGAAAGCGAGCGTTTTTCTTATAAGGGAAGAGGGCTTCGCTTACATGAAAAAATCAAGGTGCGTTTAAGAGATGGAATTATTGAAACAACTCCTGGTCGAGTCATTTTTAATACGATTGTGCCGGATGAGCTAGGTTTTCAGAACTACAGTCTTCCAAGAAAGCGCATGGGTGAATTGGTTTTAGAATGCTATAAGAAAGCGGGACTTAAAAGAACAGTGCGCTTTTTGGATGATCTAAAGAATCTTGGATTTACAGAAGCGACACGCTCCGCAATCTCTATGGGTGTGACGGATATCTTAATTCCAGAAAATAAAGAACAGATCATTAAAGAAGCTCATGCACGTGTTTTACAAGTGCGTGATCAGTATGAAGCTGGGGTCATTACAAATGGAGAACGCCGCTCAAAGGTGATTTCTATCTGGACGCAAGTAGCAGAAGATGTCTCTTGTGAAGTTTCTGATCTGATTGCAAAAATAGTGGATCATAAACGCAATCCGCTCTTTATGATGATAGAATCGGGTGCTAGAGGAAGTAAATCTCAGGTGCGTCAGCTTTGCGCGATGCGGGGCTTGATGGCCAAGCCTTCAGGTGAGATTTTGGAGACTCCAATTGTGGCCAACTTTAGAGAGGGATTATCCGTACTAGAGTACTTTATCTCTACTCACGGAGCGCGTAAAGGTCTTGCCGATACAGCCTTAAAAACTGCTGACTCCGGTTACCTTACACGCCGCCTTGTCGACGTGGCGCAAGATGTTATCATTGTAGAAGATGATTGCCGTACGCTTAACGGCATTACAGTCACTTCAATTCGTCAAGGACAAGAACAGCTTCTACCTTTGAAAGACCGCCTCTATGGACGTACGGTCTTGGAAGATGTTTATATGCCGGGTGACCGCACCAAGATGCTCGCTAAGTTTAGTGATGTGCTGACGATAAAGCAAGCAGAAGAAATTGATGATGCAGGGATTGAATCTGTTAAAATCCGTTCTGTAATGACTTGCGAAACTCCTCATGGAGCATGCGCTATGTGTTATGGCATTAATCTTGCCAATGGAAAAATGGTCAGCCAAGGAGAAGCGGTGGGGATTATTGCCGCTCAATCTATTGGTGAACCAGGAACACAGTTAACGATGCGTACCTTCCACCTTGGGGGTGTTGCTTCTGCTTCTGTGACACCGGAATTTATTGCCGAGAAAAACGGGGTTCTAATCTACCATGATCTGCGTACAGTTCAAAACCGCGAGGGAATTTGGATTGCCTTAAATAAGAACGGTTCGGTTGATATCGTTCCGGATGAGGGCAGGCCCTTAGAAGAAGTGAAGAAATTATTGGGCACTAAATCTATTGAACCGCTTCAGTCTTTCACAGTGGAACTAGGTACACGCATTTTAGTTCAAGATGGCGGAAAAGTGACGCTTCATAAGAAAATTGCCGAATGGGAACAGCATAATATTCCGATCATTTGCGATCGTCCTGGTTATGTGAAATACGAGGATTTAGTTGAGGGAATTTCTGCTGAACGCGATGTCAATAAACAGACTGGCCAAACAGAGATGATTGTGAAGCAGCACAGAGAAGAGTTACATCCACAGATCGCTATTTATGCCGATGATAAATATAAAGAATTTGTTGGTTCTTACCATCTGCCTGCGGCCTCTATTATTTCGGTAAAAGAGGGCGATTATGCCATGCCGGGAGACCAGCTGGCGCGTATTCCACGCCAAGCAGAAAAAACAAAAGACATTACGGGGGGCTTGCCTCGTGTAGCTGAGCTTTTTGAAGCACGTAAACCTAAAGATTCAGCTGAGATTGCTAAAATTGATGGGGATGTAGAAATTCAAGTGGTTAAAGGTAAGCGTATTGTGCTTGTTTGCGATCATGCTACAGGCATGCGGGAAGAACATCTTATTCCGCATACTAAACACCTTGTCGTCCAACGTGGAGACCATGTAGTAAAAGGACAGCAGCTCACTGATGGGCTTGTCATCCCTCATGAGATTTTAGAAATCTGCGGTGTGCGCGAATTGCAAACATACTATGTGAACCAGGTTCAAGATGTCTATCGTCTACAGGGTGTAGAGATTAATGATAAACACATTGAAATCATCGTACGTCAAATGCTACGAAAGGTTTCTATTGTGGATCCAGGTGATACAAGCTTTCTTTTTGGTGAAGATGTGGACCGTAAACATTTTCAGGAAGAGAATGTTAAGACGACACGAGAGGGAGGGAAAGCGGCGCAAGCGAAGCCGATGCTTCAAGGTATTACAAAGGCATCCTTAAACACCGAATCCTTCATCTCTGCAGCCTCATTCCAAGACACGACTCGTGTCTTAACGAATGCGGCATTTTTTGGAAAGAATGATTGTCTAAGAGGTCCTAAAGAGAATGTCATCTTGGGACAGATCATTCCTGTGGGAACAGGGTTTGAGCACCATCAAAGCGCGATGAAGTTCTCAGATGAGATCCATGATGAAGAGCTTATCTATGATTTTGAAAGTGTGATTCCTGGATAAGCCATTTTAAAACTCGAAGAAAAAGAAAGGCACTGATTTAACAATCAGTGCCTTTTTTTATCTTGTTTTGGCAAATTTACAGCTTTACAAAACAGGATGAAAAAAAAGAACAGAAAAAAGGAAGAATAACAGGATGGGCAGGCATACGCACCCAAGCTAACTCTTGCAGCCCTTCAGGCTGCGATGTGTAACCCATTCATACCCAGGGCGTTGCCCTGAGCTGTTGCACTGTTAGTCCTTCGGACTAGCTGTAGATAGAATCAGGGGTATTTTT
>CALBHK010000189.1 GCA_937894565.1 uncultured Chlamydiae bacterium | reverse complement strand
AAAAAGATAGAGGAAACTGGTGAGACCAAATTGAAAATCATAGTGGCAGCAGCTAACGTTAGACATTGTGAACAGCTGGTTAAAGCATATGAAAAAAATGGGGTAAGAGCTGGCTGCGTACACCACAAACAGACACCCGAGGAAAAAGCCTTGATGTTTTTCCGTATTGCAAATCACGAGGTCGATGTTGTTGTCCAGGTTCGCATGCTAAATGAGGGCTTTGACCATGCGTATTTTGGTGTTGCGGCAATATTTGCCTCTTTTGGCTCGCTGTTGCCGTTCTATCAGTTCATTGGGCGAACGATGCGATGCTTGAAAGAAGGTGAGCCAGGTCACCCGTTAAATGAGGCCACAGTTGTCATTCACGGTGCGACGAATCAGGTCGATCTGTGGGACAAACTTAAAGCGCTAATCGACGCAGGCAAAGACTATTATAACGGTCTTGTTTCGAAAGTGCCGCATTCAACCCGTGAGGTGTCGCATGTGAACCGCAGGCCTGCTGGTGATGGCGAACTGATCAAGATCATTGCTCAGCAGCTGGGTATTGCGCATTCAGACCAATTGGTAAGCTTTGAAACGATGTTTAACCGCCTGATCACGCCTTTCGTTAGACAAAACATGACAAAGGAACAAATCGGCAGCATCATAACGTCAGCGTTATCGAGTTATTTCGCAGAAGATCCCCCCGTGGAGGCGACGCAGTAAGCTGCGGACATGATATGTCATAGTCAAAGTTAACATGCAAGCAGAAAATACAGGAAAAGATGAAGCTCTGCCGCACGAATCCGTGCGGCAAGGCACCATTGAAGAAGCAGTGGCAGAACTAGACAAGCAGATACGGCAGCTCAGTTACCAAGCATGGCGATTGGATATCGAAAATATAGTTCTGCGCAGGAAAATGGAGGGGGGGAGACTATAAGCCAATACGTGATGAAATCGAGCGAGGATATGTGCAAATTCAATGCGTTGTGTATTTCAGAAAAAGTTCAGCCTTCAACATTTTGGCAGCCACTGGCATATATGTCCGACACTGGGAACCAAGCATCGATTATGTTCGAAGAAATTCCACCTAAGGGATCTCTGCTTATATCATGATACTAATTAACCTCGAGCCTAAAGAGGTTCAGGAGGATACAATGAATAACAGTAAGGATATTTTCAATTTGGAGGATGCAGACCCGAATAATGGTAAAGATAGCGACAAACTCCGAAACGAGTCAACTCTTCGTCGCCAGATTGCTTATGACCTTGCGATTGAACGGATTCGGGTGGATATTGCACGAAAACGTAGACCATTGCCTGTGCTATTTGATGAAAACGGATTTTGGGTATTTTGAGGTTAGCTTATGAAAAAGTCACAAAAAAATAGCAAAAAGTCGGCAACACCAGTCCATAAAGAATCAGCCCATGGTAAAAGTCACGGTAACGAAGAAAGACTCGTTGACTTACAAATCGAATATCCGAAATCGAATCTCCGAAAGTTAACTGAAATTGCCGCAAGATTCCGGGCTAGGTATGATGATTTGATAGATCAAGGCTATTTTACTGATCTACAAAAAGAATTCGCAGCTATCATGAAGAACGAGCCCAACGAGCACTGCTTGGTCGGTAGCTTGGAGTTTAAGATATACGATTACGGTATGTACATTACGCCAATGCCGATCGGTGAATCCCTCATTCGATTCCGAAAGTCAGAGAAGATGGGAGTTCATCGAGGCGAGACGTTTATTCAATCTTTCCTGATTGGAAATGAAATCGTAATTGCAAGCTGCGAAGTTTGCCCTGCTTGTGGACATGAATGGAGGCAAAAGACACTCGAGCATACGTGTCCAAGATGCGAACGGTCGCTAGGGGTTGATATGTTTTTCGTAATTGAGGAGGATAAATGTCCGCATTGCAACCACAAGGGTATCACAGAAAGCGGCATGGTCTGCCGAAACTGTCATCGCGAAATATACGAGGAAACGGTGGTGAGGCTTAAACTGCAAATTTGAATTTTGGTGCTTGCTGGAATGGCACATCGATCAGTGTGGTTCCAGCGAGCTTTTTGACGACTCGCCCTGAATAAAGCTTACTAGAAAAAGTCGCTGTAGCCTTCAAAAAAATCGCGGCATTATGATTGCAGTTCAAGATATAAACATCGTATTCGACGGAGAAGCGCCCAGGATAGCTCGTCTTTAATCGGGCAGGTCACTTTGGCCGTTCCGGGCGGACCAGATCCACCACCCAGGGAGGAGGAAAAGGCCCCCTTCTAAGCACAGAGTGCGTTTTAATTGCGAAAATGCGCGATAACTGTATTATTGACACAGTAAACGAAATTCGCATAATCCAACGTTCTGTGACATTACCGCGCATCCTTGTTCGCTGGCCTCCATGCCAGCGCGGCTAATCTGATGCGATTCTATTTTTTTGAATGAGCCTTTTTGAATAATTCACTTCTCTGCTCTAAGTACCTGGCTTTTAGGTCGCGTATTTCAAATTTATGAATCATATGTTTTAAGGTCCTTTTATCAGGTGTATAAAAATTCTTAGGGTCATCACCAAAATGCAACAAATTGAAAGCAATTACCTTGCCGCGCAGCAGAAATACTTCATACTCCCAATGCCCGACTATGCTATACCTTGGCGGGTTAGAACCTTCATCTTGTCTATAATCCCGCTCAATATAGTATGTAATTACTTTGTCGAAGGAGAATTGCTTTTTCCCTTCGGGCCAAACGATAGGCTTAAGAAAAGTTAAACGATTCGTTATCGATTGTTCGGCAGCCAATATATTCAATTCTGCCTCAGTCGTTCTGCCGATTTCAGGTAGCTTCTTCGGGACTGGCATTGGCTTCCATAAATACGTATTTAGATCATATACATCATTTGGATAACTCGCAGAGTCTGGAAACTGAGGCTCGATAAGGCTCCTCGGTGCTGATATATTTGGGGCAGATGCATCTTGCCCCTTCAGAATCATAATTATCTTATGCCAAAATAGGGTTGAAAATTCCGCATGCCTTGGTGAATCAAAAAACTGTAGATCAAAAACCCAAGTTCCGTAATTCGGGCTAATGAGCAAGAGACGAACCTTTTGGCCGTCAGGTTCTCTGCTTTCCATCGTCAATACAGGCATTTTCGACTGATCTATCCGTTTCATATCATATTTGAGTTCGTGATCTGAGTCAAAATCCTGAGCGCCTTTCTCAACAGAAAATTTCTCATTCTCAAGAAAAGCAAAGCGCCTCGAAGCTTGGACGGCATAAAATGGAAATTCAAAGATTTTAGGTTCCACAATGCCTCCGTTCTGATTAACTCTAACCAAGTCTGATTTATGCAATACTAAATTGATATTTTTATCGGTTGTATCGCTTGTTACAACGTAGCCTTCAGGAATAGCAAACTCAAAAGGGATTCTAAAGACGAGTGTATTGTTTGTTAGATCATGAAATTTGAGTCTAGAGAACAACGTAGCCTTGTCTGCCTCGGAAAATATGAGATTGCCAAATAGGAGAAATATTACGCCGATCAATGCCTTTATAATTCTAAACATTTATAGCCTCGAAAAGGAATTTTCCGACACCGACAAGAGTTTATACGATTTTGCGGCCAGCCCTCCATGGCTGTCCGCAAATGCGCGGTAACGTCACAGAACAAGATTTACAAGCTGCGCGCGCGACCGCTTTGCTGGGTCGCGTGCTCGGCCTCGGGCACCTGGACTGCCTCCTCGCGCGGCACAGA
>CALBHK010000188.1 GCA_937894565.1 uncultured Chlamydiae bacterium | reverse complement strand
TTTATCTTCTTTTGAAAAAGGTGAATGGACAAAAATCAAAAATCTAGAAAAAAAAAACTTCTGCTCGTAAAGCAGCCACTAAAACTTTACGCAAAGATATGCGCATTAATATCCGCCTCACAAGCCAGGACCTATCAAACATTAAATTAATGGCTGCTTACGAGGGACTGCCTTATCAAACCCTTATTTCAAGCATCTTGCATAAATATGCTGCGGGTCATTTAGAGGTATGATCATAACTTTGAACTGCGGTGCATGAGCAGTAAATCCACTAGCACGCAAGCTGTCATTGCTTCAACTACTGGAACTGCGCGAATCGCTACACACGGATCGTGTTTACCCGATTCCGGTATTTGAAAAACCACTCGCTCCCCTTTAAAATTCACTGTTTGCTGCGGTTTTTTAATGCTGGATGCCGGTTTAAACGCCACTCTAAAAAATAGAGGTGAGCCATTTGAGATCCCTCCCAAAGTTCCGCCAGAAAGATGGGTAGAAGGCACAATCTCTGCTGCCTCATTCATAGAAAAAGCATCATTATGCTCGCTTCCTTTCATACGCGCTGCCGCAAATCCCTTACCTATTTCAAACCCCTTAGAAGCAGGGATTGAAAGCATAGCGCAAGCAAGTAAGGCTTCTAATTTGCAGTAAATAGGCTCGCCAAGTCCTACAGGTAGATGCGCAACACATGAAACAATACCGCCCAAAGAATCCCCTTCTTCTTTAATGGCCTGCAGCTTCTGCATCATCTGCTCTGCCGCTACCCTATCCGGGCAAAAAATAGGATTGGCATAGGTCTTTTCACGCAGCAAAGAGAGATTAGAAAGATCCACATCTTCTGCCTCTATTTCCCCAATTCCTGAAATAAAAGCGGCGCATTCAATATTAAAATGGGATAATATTTTTTTAGCTACAGCCCCTGCAGCTACACGGCAGGCCGTTTCACGGGCAGAGGCGCGTCCACCTCCGCGATAATCAAAGATCCCATATTTTTCTAAATAGGTAAAATTTGCATGTCCCGGGCGATAGAGTTCTTTCACATCCTCATAAACAGTGCTATCCGACCCCTGGTTGCGAATAAGAATACAAATAGGAGCACCAGTTGTTTGACCTTCAAAAATACCGGAAAGAATTTCGGCCTTATCTTGTTCCAATCGTGCAGAGGTGTGAGGTGTTTGTCCGCTACGGCGGCGTTCTAATTCCTGATTAATCTCTTCTGCTTTTAAAGAGAGGCCCGCCACGCAGCCATCGATCACAACTCCAATAGCAACGCCATGAGATTCTCCAAATGTTGTGAAACGAAAAAGAGTGCCAAAAGAATTAGATGCCATGATGCACCCCCATATGTACTCCTAAATTCTTGCAAATATCTGCAATCGCTTTTTTTTCATCAAGATCTTTTACACAAAATGCTTCAATAGAACGATAGATAGGAAGGCTTTGAAGGTAAAGTTCCTCTAAAGAATTTTCTAAAGGAAGAGTCCCTCTGTTTTTGATTACATCTAAACTCGCTTCTACATAGACTAGCTTACCTATTTTATTCAACATCTCCCTATTCTGAGGGTCCAAAACAGCCCCTCCTCCCAATGCTATCACACTTTTTTCTACATTTGCTAAGCTTTGAATGGCCTTTGTCTCTAAAGATCGAAAATAAGCGCTGCCTAAAGAGCGATAGATGGCGCGCACAGTTAATGTTTCTCCTGTTTCTTGCGCATGTAATTGAACAATCAGTTCATCCGTGTCTATAAAAGGGCGCATAATCTTTTCTGAAAGCAGTTTTCCTAAATAGCTTTTTCCACAGCCTCTAAAGCCAAATAAAATGATATTCATCTTTTTATAATAGCCCCAATACTTCTAAATTCTTCATCAAAACAAGGATAGGTTTTAGCAATGCAATCCACTCCTAAAATTTGACTTGAGCTTTTGGCTGCAAGGGCAGCCACCATTAAAGCCAATCCCAGACGATGATCCTGATGCGCTTCTAAGTTAGCCCCTTGCAATTCACTCTTTTCAACGATGAATCCATCTTCTCTTTCTTCTATACGTGCACCCATTTTTTTAAGCTCTTTTACAATTAAATGAATGCGGTCTGACTCCTTTTTACGGGCGATGGATGCATTTGTAATTTCTGTACGCCCCTGCGCAAAGCAACCCACTACTGCCAAAATAGGCAAAGCATCGACAAAATCATTAATATCTGCTTGAATGCCTTGCAGACAAGCTCCTGCTAAAGTGGTAACAGTCATATTTTTATGATCGATTTCAAAAGAGGCCCCCATTTTTTCAAGTAACGGAATGAAGGCTTTATCTCCCTGAGGATCTTGCATGTCCAAACCATGAAGGGTGAGCCTTGAACCAGTAATTAAAGCTGCCGCAATGGGAAAGGCTGCCGTGCTGAAATCGCCCGGCACTTGGTAGTTAAAAGCCTCTATTTGAGAATTACCTTCCAAGCGGTAATAGGAATAGTCTTGACGTTGATAGATAATTCCCAATTTTTCAAACCAATGCAGGGTTAAATCAATCCAGGGCTTTTCACCGGGATTGCTCACATGCAGCTCAATTGGATGAGGGGCAAAAGCTGCCGCCATTAAAAGTCCCGAAATAGGCTGAGAATCTTCCCCATCCACATAAGCAACTGATCCTCTTAGAGGCCCTTTGATGATGAGGGGTGCATAGCCATTATCCAAAGAAGAGACAGCAAAAGCTCCTAACTGGCTCAAACCATCTATTAGAGGCTTCATTAGCCTCTGCTGACGAATGGAGACATCGCCTGTTAAAACAGTATAATGAGAAAGCAAACCTGATAAAGCACCGATAAAACGTAAAACCTGCCCTGAATTACCGCACTGAATAACGTCCTGAAAGGATGTTATCTTTCCTGCACAGCCGCAAATTTTGAGTGAGTTGGAATAAACATCTACTTGCGCCCCCAAAAGACGCACGGCTGTAATCATCGCCTGCGAATCCGGAGATTGAAGGAAATTTTCGATATAAGAAGTGCCCTTTGCAAGTGCTGCAAATAAAATGGCCCTTATTGTATGGGACTTAGAGGGCGGGATTGTTAAATTTCCAGAAAGCAAAGAGGGCATTATATTAAAATGCATACGAACGCTCCAAATAAAGACAGACTTCTCTTAAATCTTTTTCTGAAACTTTTAGGCAATATTCCCCCTCAAAAAAGAGCGCTTGCCCTATCTGACCAAGCAGCACACAACGCACGCCTTGCGCCGATTTTTTTTTATCTGCTTGCATAGCCTTTAAAAGAGCTTCTTGAGTATAGCTTTTGGGCAGCCTTAAAGACAGGAAGCGAGATTGAAAAAAATGTTCAATCAAGAGAAATTCTTCTTTTGATAAATAACCTAAATAAGCGCTTAAATAGCTCTCTGCTGTGCATCCTATCGCTACCGCCTCTCCATGGGAAAGGCTATAATGAGAAACGGCCTCCAGAGCATGAGCAATCGTGTGGCCAAAATTTAAAATGCGCCTCAAACCGTTTTTTTCAAAGGGATCGCGTTTAATGATTTCTATTTTTGCATGCACTGCTTTTTTGATCAGCTCTTCTATTGGAGCTTGAAGAAGCGCTAAAATTTCAGCATCAAAAATGAGTCCCATTTTTATAATTTCAGCTAAGCCGTTGATCTCTTCTTTTTTAGGCAACGTTTTTAAAGTATTTAAATCGCTTATAATAGCTTTAGGATGATAAAAAGTGCCGATTAAATTTTTACCCAAATCTGTATTCACTGCCGTTTTACCGCCAATGGAAGCATCTACCATTGCTAGCAACGTAGTGGGAACTAAAATAAGAGGTACGCCTCGCAAATAGGTGGACGCTAAAAACCCCGCTAAATCGGTAAGAGAGCCTCCCCCTAAACCAATCACAACAGTATCACGCCCATAGCCAGCTTGTAGCATTTGATCTTCAATATTTTGCTTCACTTCCCGAGTTTTCGCCTTCTCTCCCGTCGGTACTTCAAAAATCTGGGCGCAAAGAAGTTGACTGAGTGGTTTTGCATAGAGGGAATAGACTGTGGAATCTGTAAGGATGATCGTTTGATTGCCATGCTCTTTGCAGAGCTTAGGAAGAAGATCTGTTTCAAGCAGATGATGACCGATATGAACATCTAGAGAGGTGGGAAGAGTGGGGATAGAAACAGAAATGGATTTCATATTCTCTTTTCTAAAGATTTTCTAAATTCGGGAGAAATGATTTTTAAAGCGTTGGAGCCGCGTGTGATCTGAGCAATGCTCACTTTGTAGGTTTCAGCAATTTCACGTTGTGTAAGGCGCGCTTCTAAAAGAGCTTTGATAATTAAATAACGCGAAGCCATAGTTTCGCGCTCTTCAAAGGTGAGGAAGAGAGAAAAAAAATGGTCAAATTCTTCGGGAGTTTTAATTTTGGAACAGAGATTCAAAAATTCATGCCAGCTGCTTTGGGAGTCTTTCATTTCATCACCTATTTTCATTCGGTGCTATCTTACACGAAGAGAGGAAAAAGAGGAAACAGGAAGAGGGGGAGGAGAGAGGAAGGAAGTTAACCGCAGAGCCGCAAAGTACGCTGAGGAAACG
>CALBHK010000187.1 GCA_937894565.1 uncultured Chlamydiae bacterium | reverse complement strand
GACGAAACTTCAGCAAGAACTTTCAACAGAGGAAGGGAAACCTTCCCTCCTTCTTTCTTCATCTCTTCAAGACCTAATTGACAAAAAATCCCTTCGTGAAATTCCTTTGCAATATCAAATAACCGCCTTGCTTTTTCTTTTGCGTCATTAACTCTATTACATTGAGCCTGACCATCTAAATGCTGCCCCAAAATGCTTTTCAGCAGTTTCACCAATTCCGCACTCTCTTGGTCAACGACTCGCATTACACTCCCATAATCCATTCGCCCGACACACTCATCTCGAAGCCAGTAAGGCTGAACGTTCTTGACTATAGATTCAAATCTAATGCATGAGTTCATGGCATTTTTTAGCGTCTCATCTGAAAAATCTGATGGCGGCCAATCGATAAATCTTTGAAACGGCGTAGAGTGAGGCTTTCCTGAACTATCTCGAATGACTCGATGCAGCCATCCATACAGTTCTATTTTCCCGCTTGGCTGCAGAAGCCCACGCAGCGAATCTTGCTCTCTCAGTCTGATAAGCCGCTGATCAGGCATAGCTGTGTCATTCGCGACCACCATTGCTAGTAGCAATACAAGATCAAGGTTTTTTGATGAGGCCTTTGAAATTAAATGCTCTCGATCACGGAAGAAATAAATTACTACTTCTTTTAGGTACGCGTCCCCACAACCTATCAATGTCAGCGCTGCGAGGGATGTATGCCGATCATAAGTATCTGCATTCCACAAGGCTGCAAGAAGTGCTCGCCCGAGATCCAATGCAAGATCTCGGTCAAACTCTCCAGAAAATAGCAACAATTGGCTTGCGAGAACTTGAATTTGTGCCTCAGGAGTAAATTTTTTTTCCTCCTTCGCCAAGACTCGCATAGCGAGATCATCATGCGATGTAATAGAATGCAGCTCGCTCAAATAAGCAATAAGACCGGCTGTATTAGTAAGTGATATCAGATTCCTATCACCACCAATCTGAGCATAATGACTTGGGTTTCCGGGTGTCGGCTTAATAGAAAACTTGCGCTCTGGCTTCAATAAAGACAGGGGGATCGGATGCAACCCTCCATCACCCCATTCGGTAGTTGGATTTGTCGGTCGCCAAGACTCTTTCCATGACTCAAGACGATCCCGGTAAGACTGTGGCGTAAGCGCTTTAGAAAAGTCATTAAGACGTCTAATCGCACTACAAATGGAGCAACGGTGCTTCCCCCCTAAAGACGGCACATCAAGCCGCCAGTAGCATATGTGATTCGCTGCAAAAGCTTGATCTGCCGATGGAAAGCGCTGCCGATCAACTATACACAGAGAGTAAAAGCTATCAAATCCAATATTTCTTAGAAGTCTTTTTATATCACTATATGTACGTCCGGATATTAATGCGTCATCAAAAATAACTACAGGCCGACGATCAGTTATTGATTGAAGCCTTTCGAGAATCAACCCTGATATTTGAAGACCAGACCCACTCCGGTGGCGCCTAATTGGAAGAACAGGAATAATCCGATCCCTTACTCTTTGCAGAGAGCTCGTATTCGTCTCATCATCCGGCTCATCCAAGATCAAACTTAAGAATTTATCAATAACATGATCTGTCACTGGATGTGAAGGGTAGATCAGCAAAGCACCTTGCTCGCCAAGGGATTTTGGGTATCGTCTTACATCATCATCTCGCTTCGCTG
>CALBHK010000186.1 GCA_937894565.1 uncultured Chlamydiae bacterium | reverse complement strand
GATAGAGATAGATTTTAGCCTCAAGTTTAACAGGAATAATGCCGCTACTGACCACTTCAACCGTATCGGTTAAAACCCTGACATCATCACGTAAAATAACAGATCGTGCTTTTTCTAACAGCTCTTGGCTTGGTGTGCCATCACCTTCATGGGATAAAATCGAGACTTTCACTATTCCGGGACTTGGTGATTCAGCCCGAGCATCTTTAATGCGGATATCAGCTGAAAGCGCATGATAACGGTAATGTTCACGGCTTCCTGCAGTCGACCAGCCCATGATTTTAGCCTGGATACGTCGCCTAAACGCTTCATCGTCTTCCCCTGATTTACGCTGTACATCATAAAAAGCGGCTAAATGTTCCAAATCTGATTTTGCGGCAAAAGCCAGTAAGTTGGCACGCGCTGCATCGTTGACCCTTTGACGTAAAAGGAGTTCACGCCAAGCGGCAATTTCTAAAATCTTCATGGCGGGGTCGCTTTCCAGTAGCGCTGAAAACGTGGGATCAAGGCGAATAAGCTCTTGCTTCATTTGCGCAAAAATCGCCTCATACTCAAGCGTTTCAATGACATTCGGATTTTGCAGGCGCGTTAGATCTTGCATCATGATACAACAATCCCATCTAAGGTTATGGGCTTACCATCTGGCAGATAAATCCCCTCTAAAATCAGAGTAATATGACCTTCTTTAATGGACTCAACTTGTACGCGCTCGAGTTTAAAGCGATTTTCCCATTTTTGCAGTGCCTCAGCAGTGGCCGCATACAGTTCAACGGCAAAACCTGGCGATGTTGGGCGATCCACAAGTTCAAAGAGTCTTGAGCCATAATCTCTGCGCATCACTCGGCTGCCAATGGGTGTGGTCAAAATATCGACTATCGATTGTTTGAGATGTTCAAGACCGGTTAATT
Organism: uncultured Chlamydiae bacterium; assembly: GCA_937894565.1. GTDB lineage: Bacteria > Chlamydiota > Chlamydiia > Chlamydiales > CALBHK01 > CALBHK01. The sequence continues at coordinate 1,577 of CALBHK010000186.1, read as the reverse complement.
CTTTGCCGCTGCTCGCATTCATTCCGCGCATGATTTACCCCGCAAAAACAGTTTGACTGCCATCAAGTGTTTTAGAGCCGCGAGAAATGGGATCACCGATACGGGCAATCGCTTTACCATTGACGTAGACTGTGCTTGAACCTTTGGCAAGTACGCCATCATGAGGCGGCGTATTGGGGCACGCATGCATGGCCCATTTATCTTGCTCGCGGTGAACGGCTTTACCCTCAACAAACACATCATCGCTTGCAGTAATGCAAGGTCTGGGGGGATAGCAGCTGTGGCCGGTGCATTTATCATTGAGTCTTACGATTCCTAGCATATTATTCATTCAAATCAATTCGTTTAGCTTTGAGTTTGATACCGTCTTTGGTTATCTCAAGGCTTGATTCTCCTACATTCAGCGTTAGCTTGCCTTCTGTTATCAAGGAGATGGTAAGGTGATGCTCTTTCTTGTCATAAAGCATTTTGCTGCCATCTTGAAAAACCAAAGTGGCATCCGTTTCTTTATCACTGGGCGCTGGGTGTTTTTGCTGATAAATAGCCGGGATCACAATGCCTTGGGCCATTTCACCTGATGGCGATAACAAAACAACCTGCTCACCCACACTGGGTGCTGACCAATTTCTGTCTTGTCCTGCGCGTGAAGTTACCCAAGGCAGCCAATCGGTAAGAATTTTTCCAATTTGAATACGCACACGGGCTTTTTTGTAATCGGCCTCCTTGACAGTCCCCACGCGAATGAGGTTAGCAAGTTTTCTGTCGATTTCAGAAAAGCTAAAGCTCTCCATTTTGCACCTCTATATAATCTGGCTCATGAGCAGCGCCGATTTCCGGAGCAATACCCACATAAATGGTGTGTGGCTGAATGCCGCTTGGTGTCCAAACAGAATCGCCTCGGTGGAGTTCATGGGCCCATTCAACGATCCAAACCATGTAGGCATCAAGGTCAGGCTTAAACCCATCGGGACTCGCACCTAAAAATTCAGCGGGCGATACATTTATGCCCCAAGAATTTTGATGGATCACTCTGGCAACTTCGCTGACTAATGCTCGCACAGCAAAAGCGGCATTTGGGATGGTGCTGTCGACAATAATTCTTGCCTCAAATCGAGCACGCAGCGCAATTTCACCGGTTCCTGGATCATTGCCGGGTTCAAAGCTTGCCAGTTCCACTAAAACAGCAGGTGCTAATAACGCTGTTTTGATAACCGGATAAGATTCAGAAGTGTGAATTTCCGGTATCTCGCGTTTTAAAATGGTAGTGATGGCAACATGTAATTCTTCCCAAAAATTCATAGGCTCCCCTTTAAAATAAAGCCCAGTTCATGGCGAAAATATTGAATGAATTTATCTGCCGCGCCTGAATCCACGAAGCCTTTAATGATATTAGAAGCGACAGGCTCAAGTGGTAGAACGACTTCACGAATAGGTAATCTGCTTTTGGTTTTTCGTTTAAAAATACCTCGGTGCCCCGTAGGCATTGTTGCCACAAAAGCGCCCTTGAATTCCATTTTACCTGCTTTGGCACCTGTTGAAGTTTGCCTCATATTGCCAAAAAGCGAGGTTTTAATACC
>CALBHK010000185.1 GCA_937894565.1 uncultured Chlamydiae bacterium | reverse complement strand
TATTAAACTTTCTAACAGATGGGGAAGTGGAAAAATCTATACAAGAAGAATTCTTAGGTAATTTTCCAATCAATGTTCAGCCACAACTTTATCCTATAGAATCCAAAAAACCTTTAAAAAAAGGATTAGGCCCGACAGAAGAGTTGCTGCCCTCAACGGATAAGCGTTGGCAGACAACAGCAAAATGGAAAGAGCGATTTTTAAATGAGACTACGCTCTCTAAAGAAAATGAAAAAGAAGAAGTTGAAGAAAAGCCATTCATTCTAAATGCGATCGACGAGTTGAATAAAGAGCTCGCATCAGGTGAAACACTTCTTGATAAGGAGCCCATTTATTCTGTTAGAGAAGATTTAAAAACTCTTGCAAAAGAAGCTAAAGAGGAACAAGAAAAGTTAGATAGTCCTCTTGAAGAGTGTGAAGAGGCTATTAAACACCTGGCCAATAAATTACCTAAAAATGAGGAAAAACGGTTGCGTGAGATGGCCTTAGTTGGTGGGCTTGTGAAGAAAGTCATTACAATAGAGGATTGTTTGAAAGCTGTTCTTCTTTTTAATAGTGAAGCCTTTAAAGAGCTCAACTCCCATTTGAAAGAAAAAGATATTGAAAAATTGCAAAAGCTTCTTTTAGAGCGAGAACAAATCAGATCGCACCAAGCACAGCTCTCTCGTATTATATTGAATGCCAGAAATGGAAACCTTAATTTGCTTGCGCAGAATTTAAAAGCGCATTACCATTTTCAAAATTTCTCTCTAGAACAGCAGATCGCTTTCCACGTCTATTGCGGAGAGACTGGCATGATTCCATTTGATACGCAAATGCGTGTGATTGAGGATATGGTCAGTTTGTCTACAAAGGATGTCGAACTTTTTACTCATTCCTGTATTAAAGCATCTACTATGGGAAGTGGAAAAAGTAAGCTGATAGCTCCTATCGTTTTCTTTTTAGCCTCGATGCAGCCAGGTAAACAACCTTTTTTCATTGCTCCGGATGCTTTGTTCGAAGTCTCCAAGATAGATTTAAGTAATATTTATTTTAAAGCCTTTAAGCGGCATGTGCAAGCTGTGGATGCCCGACGTGATGAGCTGACTCTTTATAAGCTTAAAAAAATTAAGATGCAGTTTGATGAGTGCCAATCAAACAAACAACCGCTGATTATAAAATCAGTCTTCGTGCAGACCATTATTCTAGAGTGCCGCGATCAGGCATTAAAATTGGCTGCAATGATTGAACAAAACTCTGATCGTTCTGTAATCGCTTATCATAAAAAGCGGTTTGAGTTGTTAGAAGATTTGAGGGACATTTTGGGCAAACGCACCATTCCCATTGGCGACGAGGTAGACCAGTTGATGCATCATAACAAAGAGGTTAACTTTCCACTAGGTGAAAAACAAAAAATTCCACCAGCTTTAAATAGGTTTATTTATCACCTCTATGATGTGATGCAAAAATCTGAACTACAAAAATTAATAAAACTTCAAAAAAATGAACAAGCAAGTTTGAGCAAAGATGATTATCAGAAGATTGTAGTTCCGAAGCTCATCGATGCCCTGTTTGAGACGAAAATGCCTTTGGAATTTGTAGTGAACAGAAAATGTTGCAAACGCTTTTTATGCAATGAAATTCCCTCCTTTGTTCAAATGCTTGCTGATGACCCTATGGTTGAAATCACCCAAGAACATATTAAAGAGTATGAAAAAAAAGAGGATTTGCAAGATGATATCGCTTTTTTACGTCAGCTAAGTATAGATGCGAAAGGCAAAGGCACTCAAAAAGAACAAGCCGAGCTGCTTTGCAAAGCCAAAGAACTCTTTGTGGAAATCTTGCCTATCGCTCTTAAAAAGAATGGTAATCAGGACTATGGGTATGCAAGGGAGCCTAACAATCAAGGTTATCGCAAAATGGTCCCTTATAAAGGGGTCAATGAACCTGTTTCACTTAATACCGAGATTGGGTATTACATGATGGAAGTGTGCATTTCTTATCAGTGGGCACTCTCTTTTAACCTCTCTAAGGAAGATGTTGTCCTTTCACTTAAAGAGCTTGATTTGGCAGCCAGAGAGAGCGTGAAACGCTATGGCATTTCTTATAAAGAGACTCCGGCCTATAAGACATGCAAAGAATTTTTTAATATTGAGCTTGCTCAAAAAGACAATCCTAAAGCTCTTGAGCATGCCCTTGATTTTATTAAAGAGAGACCTGTAGAAAAACTCCAATTGATGCACGATCGCATTAATGATACTGTAAGCTACTATTCAGAGAAATTTAGCTGTAACGGCTCTAATATGGCTCGTCTATTTGCCACTTTCCTTGGCATGTCGGGCACTCCCTGGAA
>CALBHK010000184.1 GCA_937894565.1 uncultured Chlamydiae bacterium | reverse complement strand
TTGGGTTCCACCAATAATTATGTCTTTTTAATAAAGCAGGCTCAACGCAAAAATGCAGTTTCTCTTTGTATTCATACCACGGACCATCAGGTTCGAATTGCTGAGAGGCTTTTTTTTCATTAATTAAAACTTCACCTTTTGTTAAAGGATCTTTAAATAGAAAGGCCTCTTTACCCACTGGATTAAAACAAGCTACCAGGTTTATTTTACATTTATCGTTATTAGCAAAGATCTTTTTTTCAAATAGTTCCCAATTGGACAACATTCTCGATTCAGACAAACGAGAAATCAAACCATGCCGAGGACTGTAGATTTTCCCCATTTTTAGATCTATTGTATAATCATTACAATATAAAAGATTCTCAGAAATTTTAGAAACCGCGACATTTTCCTCAATCAGTTGAAACGCCACCAAAATTTTGGGGCCTATTACATCTAAATCTCTTCTATCTTTCATCGCACTTAATGCTTTCGAAACAAAATTCGATATTAAATCATCTAAAAATAAAGAGGCCCACTCTTTTGTATCTTGATGAAATGTAACTTCTATGTGGCTTATAAAAATAGCTGCAAGCTGATCACTAGTTAAATTCTCGCAATTCTGTAAAGAGTAAAAAAGAAGGCGCAAACGATGAAAAATTGCTGCATCTTCAAAACAAGGCTTTTCTTCTAACCGCTCATTGATCCAATTGATCTGATTAAAAAGGGCTGACTCCTTTTCCATTCCCTGATCTTTTAAATATTTTTCACAATAAAAACTCAATTCCAGAAAAAATCTTTGACCTTTAACGCTTTCAGATGCCTTGCTTTCAAAGAAATACGAAAGCCCTTTTTGAATAAAAGAAAGAGTGTTTTCTCTTAAAGATTTCTCTTTGCATAACAGTTCTCCTGCGCCTAAACAAACTGATTTGACCTCCTCGCCAAGAACAACAGATCTAAAGAAAAGGCGAAAAAAGAGACTTTGTCTTTGTGGTTCACTTAAAAGAGACACCTCGCTTTCAAAATAAAAAAGCAGCTGATCGGGTGTGAGCTCCCATGTTTCTGCAATCCGAAGTAAGGAAGTTTTTTCTTTGTCATAATTTTCTTTTCGAGATGCATCTAAAATATCCGATTCCTTTTGGGAGTCAGATACAAACTTATGCGCGTAACGGCTAAATTTAGATTCTTTTAGTAATTGAATGTAATTCCCGACATCTCTATGTTCGTCTCCTTCAATAGCCGATCCGTCAATGTCTTTGACCCGTTTGCATTGCCTATTAGAAATCTTAGCAAAGCCATTATGATTTAATCCCCCACAAGATTTGTAAGGCCCCCCAAATTCCGATTGCTCCTTTTTTTCCACAAATGGATTAGCTAAAAAACAGGCATAGCGAAATTGGTGAATGTAGGAAAGGTTATATCCGGAAAGAATTTTTCTAGATTCTAAATTTGCTTTCAACTTGTTCAAAGGAAAATAACCAGATTCTAACAATAAAACAGCGGCTACTTCAAAAGACAAGGGCTTTTCATAGTTTGTATTTATAAACTTCACATAGGATTCTACCTCTTTTTTCAATTCCTTATTTGATTCAAGTAAAGCTTTCCAAAAAGGATAGCTAGAGGGTTTATCATTAATCGACAATTCATCTGCATCGAAATCAAAGGTTTTTTCATTTGGGCACTTATTGTCATTAAATTCTTCAAAATAGATAGCCACTTTTTTTAGTTTATTAAAAATTTTAAAATCCAAGAAAAGCGCGCCTTCTGATTCCAACAATTCCAAAGCATAATTATTCATTTTATAGTGAGTTATAGTTGCCATAGGATTGATCGTTTCGGAGTCGAAGCTCTCAACAACTGAAGCTAAACGATGCATTATCGCATAAAGAGTGATATAAGCTGTTTGTTGACGTAAGAACGGCTGTTGATCCACAAGATTATACATGTACAAGAGCGATTCAAGTGACTTCATGCATTCAAGGGCTTCTTTTTTTTCCAATTTAGCCCAAAAATCGGACCCATCTAAAGAGGGAATGGGAAGGGCCTCTATAAAATATTCAAGCTCCAATATAGGCAGAAATTCTTTCATTGGTAAGTTTACACACACCGACATCCAAGGGGATGTTTTAATGGCAGTTTTTTGACTAGTTTTAGTACCGTCCCAAAATAATTGCTGAATATTCTTGACCCCTTGACAAAATCGAAGAGAAGAACTGATGGGATCTTTTAGAAAAGAAGGAAGCCCGCGGACTTTAGGTTTCTCAACAAAAGGGATCTTTTCTTTATTAAATGTTTTAATCTTTTTCATCCGAATAAAAGCAGTGTTTTTTTGCTCTTTTAAGATAGGACTAGAGAGTGTTTCACTCTTTAAATCGGATTCTAAAGCATTTTTTTTCTGATATTTTTTTATGTTATTTTCTGCCTTTTCAACCCTCTTTAAAATATCAAAACAACTAGCTTGAGCTTTCCTCAAAAGCTCCTCATGACCCTCCATTTTAGCAATAGAGCGTAAAAAATTACGTGTCACATATTTTAAAGTGCGTCTTTTGTTTTTTCCATCTTCTGTATTTAACTCTAAATCATCTTCCAGTCTTTTAAAAAAATGCGTTAAAAAGGAGAGTTTGACTTCAAACATCAAATGTTTGTAAGTGTTTAGGTCTTTGCATTTCATGCGCGCAAAAACCTTCCAAACTGAAGGAACGCACGTTCCAGAACGCTGTCCTAAGACAACTCCTGACTCTTTAATGGAAGTTTCAACATGATAAGGAAGCAGATAGAAAAAGACACTATTTACCACATCTGTATTTATTTTTAAATTATAATAACTTTTATAGCTTAATTGTAACTCCAACAGATTTTGTATAAATAAAGCTGAATTTTGATTATCCCCTAGAAGAAGATATTCCCTGGGAATGTTACGATAGCGAACGATGGGTTGAATTTTTGACTTAGTTCCATTTTTCCAGATGCCGATTTTTGGATCATAAGTAGAAGTATAAAAATTAAGGGCATAGAGGTCGTTTCCCTGATAAATGATCTCATAAATTTGGGCATGACCTGCTTTTTGATCGCGCCATCCTCCAAACATGTTAAAAGATTCATCCTCTTTAAGGTTTTTTATACGATCAGCATAATTTATGACTAGCTTCTGAATATAGACCTGATCATCAATTCTCTCTTGCTTTATCTCCTCTTCCTGTGTTCGATTGGATTCAGATACGGGAGATTGACTAAAGCAAGTGACATCTTTAGCAATTTCGATTAATTCATGAGTGGAGTCAATTAAAGAATTGAGAGTTTTACAAAACTCTTCATTCTGAGCAGATTTTTTTATGTCCGAAAGAATAGATTCAAAAACCCCATAGACTTCACAAGGATTTGACCCTTCCAACTCTAACTCTTCCCCCGTAATTAATCCTCCGCCTAAAATATTAGCCCCTACTTTCAAAAGCTTGTCATTTGAAACTGTCTCTTCTGTTAAAATTGCCTCATTATCAATGTTATCCAGAACAGAAAATTTTGATATCTCTTCCTCAGACATCAAACAATCTTCAAGGGAGGGGAGCAGATGCTTGTCTTGGTTATCACAAGACTTGCTTTGGTTATTACTAGAAATAGTTTCATGAAAAGGGAGATCCTCGCACTTTTTTTTATTTTCTATAATAATTTTGGAGGCATGTTCTGTAATATTTCTTTTATCTTCCATAGAATTCATAAAGCCACCCCAACTATTTAAATGTAATTATAAGTTAAATTAATATAAAAAAACAACCTGAATAGTTACTTGAATTTAATTTTTCAATATGAAATAATTAAATTAAAAAACAAGGAGATTATATGGAGATACAAAAAAACAATGTCGTTAATGCTTTTTGTCTTTTTCCAGTTGCACAACAAGTAATTGGAACCGCTAACATTTTTTATGGTTTGTTTAGAGGTATTGGAGAGTTATTCAGCCAAATAGGCCAAAAACTATTCAAAGGCAAAGCTGTAGATCTCACCAATTTTAAAAAGCACATGGCAACTCTTGGGATTGGATGTGTACGCTTGATTCCTTTGATCGCTACGATTGTGTCAGCTATTCTTCTTGCAAAAAACTACAAAGCAA
>CALBHK010000183.1 GCA_937894565.1 uncultured Chlamydiae bacterium | reverse complement strand
GGAACTTGAATCAACACCGGCGACTCACCCAAGTTCCGTAGCAGAACTAAGCTGCTAGTGCGTAGTTATCGTTTGAAACTACAAATGTGCACGTTTTGAATGGGTCCTCATGCGCCCATGTATGCTCCTCTTACTTCACGACCCACGTCGAAGCCAGTACACCCCCACATAAATAATGTACTTACTCAGTGTAATCTGTTTCATTAAAATGATAAAACCCTTTTCTCCCCCCACCTTCTTCCAAACACCTTGTTTTTCTAGTCTTTGCAAAACATACCCCCCTTCAAGAGAAGAGTAGTGAGTCGTTGTTAAAGAGTCATATTTAAATCGAGTATTTTGAATAAAACAATTTTGTAAAATAGCAATCAAGGTACTAAAAGCCAATTTATTTTTTTTCAACTCTTTAGAAAGCTTTGGATCAAAAAAATGAAAAATCAACGGCACCACTGCCTTATAAAGCATGTCCTTCAAATTTGTATTGGCATCCACCTCACTCATCGAAGCGATTGTTTTTTCCCAACAAGCCACAAGAGGATCTCTGAAATAAGATAAAAAAGCGATCTGAGCTTGCTCTAATAACTGTTTTTTATTTATTTCAGGATGCTCCTCATGCGCTAAATGAACCAGAATAGAAAGAAGGTCTGCTAATGTAATAGCGCTTTTTTTCTCCTTGAGATCTAATGAAGAGCAAAGAAACCCCATCTCTTTTTTATCTAAAGAGAGATCTAAACAATGAATCACCCCTTTTAAAGGGGCAAATTCAGTAAAATGCATACACGAAGAATTATCATAAAGATTTCCCTTAACATCCATATACAGCAGCATCATCTTCTCTTTTTGCGATAATTTAGGCATCACAAGAGGCGTTTCTGTAGAACACTGTTCTTCCGATTGCAAAATAGAGCCCTCTTTCAATAACTGTTCAAAATCATGCAAGCAATGGTGAAGATCATTCATTTTTAAATAAATAGGGATAAAAACAGCAAAACAAGACCCTTGCTCTCTTTGCCTGCAATGAGAAAAAAGCCCCTGCAGTGCCAAGTACCTAATATTCCTAACTGTCAGTTTTTGATGATACGGTAGTTTTAGTGCGGCATGAATTAAAGAACACGCTGCAGTAGAGTTTAACTCCGGCAAAGAAATTCTTTCTAAAAGAGCTACCAAGTTATGGTCCTCATCCATTGCTTGCAGGACATATTTCACCTGTTCAGAGGCTGAAGGGTTAGAAAACAAACAAATGGGATCATTAGTTGTATCTTGAAAGTATAATTTATCTTTAATTAGAGAGAGAAGCGGTGTATTTAAATACCCATTTTTTGTTAATAAAAAATCAATAATAACTTCTATTTTCTCCCGTTCATTGTCCATTGAAAAGCCGCAAGAAAACTGGTTTTCTTCCAACTGCAAGAATCTATTTTTCCAATCCAAATCAAATAATTCCTCTATTTCTTTTAAGTTAAAGATAAAATTTTTATTTTTTTCATCTATTTTTTTATCTAAGAAATAAATCGATAGAGCGACCATTTTTTCTTTTTCTTTTTCTGAAATTTTAGGGTCAAATAAGAGTATCGATATCTGCTTATACAATTTTTCTCCTCTAATCATTTCGGAGCATATTTTATATAGTAGATTTTTACTTTGATCCAAGTGAGTAGGCAAGTGAAAGGGAGAGCTATCACTTTGAGTGCGGTGATGGCCCTTGTTCGTATTGTTAGATTT
>CALBHK010000182.1 GCA_937894565.1 uncultured Chlamydiae bacterium | reverse complement strand
AATCGGGTTGGCAGACGCCGAAAATGTGAACGACGAACAAAGGACCAGATCTCCGGGACCGATACCTGCCAGAATCAGAGCCAGATGCAATGCAGCCGTTCCGGAACTTAATGCAGCCGCATGGCCGATTTTTAAATAATCCTGCAGTTCGAATTTACTATAACACCTACAAAGTATTGACAAATGAAGATGAAGCTGCATACATAGAATTTATTAAGGATTTAAAAGAAAGTAGCAACTATTTTTCTTTACAAGATTTAAAAGAATTGTATCTATCTGCAATAAATTTTTGTGTAAAAAAATCCAACCAGAACATAACAGAATATACACTACAAGCGTTTGAATTATATATCTATGCCATTCAGCATAAATACTTGATGGAGCACAATGAAATCAGCAGATTTAGTTTTACTAATGTAGTTACCCTAGGATTAAAACTTAAAGAGCTTAACCGTACGGAGAAATTTATTCTTCAATTTTCAAAATCAGGTGCTTATCTGATTACACCCGAGTCATCCACTGTTAGCCTGTTTTGCGATACGATTAGATGATGATTGTGGTGCATGATATGAACCCCAAGAGCTTTCAAACTTGCAATGTGCATTTTAATTTTCTGTTCATGAGGGTCGCCACGTTTATAGCCGATTTCTTTGTACTTATCGCCAGCCAATATTTTGTAAATAGCCCTGGCTATTCGATTAGCGATTGCTACCTTCGCTTTGTTTGCGGAACCTAATCTGTACCTGAGTTTATTGTATTTAGCGCGATAAAATGATCCGCGCTTTAATTTTGCATTTTGCGCAACTTGAATCAGGATCAATGCTAAGTGCGGGTTACCAGCTCTGCGTTTTGATCTTTTTTTTTACCCGCAGATTCATTATTACCAGCTGCTACTCCTGACCAGGCTGCAAACTTTCTTTCATCATCAAAACGACTCATATCGTCTGTGGCTTCTGCTAATATTCCAATAGCTAAAACTTCATCTATTCCGGGTATTTCTTTCAACTTATCAACTAAATGTCGATAGGGTTGAACTTTGTCAAATAATTGATTCTCAATTTCTCGCATATGATCTTTGATCTCATAAAACTGGGTCATCAACCGTTTGATCACAAAACAATGATCTTTTGTCAGCGAATTTGTTAACGCTTTCTGTGCCTCCTCCTTGCGTTTAATCTTTGTCGTCACAGCCGAAGTGAGTGTTCCTGCATCGGTAACACCCTCTGCGATCAAGTCTAAAATTTTTAAACCTGATACACCAAAGACGTCAGATACGATCGAGCCATATTTGATATTTCCATCCTCTAAAATCCTTTGTATTCGGTTCTTGACGCGTGATAAGTCGTCGACCAAATTTGTGCGATGGCGGCTCAAGAGTCGCATGCGTTGAAAAATATCTTCAGGGATATAGGATTGCTTGATTAAACCAAATCGATGCAGCTCTGCGATCCAACGTGAATCACCCATGTCGGTCTTTCTGCCAGGCACGTTCTTCATGTGTGCAGCTTGACCGAGCGTAATTCTGATTCCCATCGGAGCCCAAACATTATAGATCGGCTTCCAATATACTCCAGTCGATTCCATAGCCACATCCAAAACATTCATCTCTTTGAGTTTTAGTCCTGCCTTCATCAAATCATCAGTAAATGTTAAACATGAAAACTGATGAACTTCGGGCTGAGATTCTGGTTCACCTATTACGACAGTAATCGCTAGAATCTCTTTGTGAACATCAACCCCTGCAACGCGCGTTTTGAATACTTCCATGTATCCTCCTCCTAAAAATGATCATC
>CALBHK010000181.1 GCA_937894565.1 uncultured Chlamydiae bacterium | reverse complement strand
GGGTTTGGCCGTTCTCGTCTTCTTGATCCAAAGATAGGGTTTGGGTTTTGCCGCCACGTTTGATGCACATGTGTTTGTGAATCAAATTATTGCTACGGCGCGAAAGAAGTTTATCGACAAAGGTTGCAAGGCTGCTTTTTGAGCGGTCAAACTTGGATAAAGCCGGCCAAATCTCAAGCAGTAAGTCTTGTTCAATGTCTTCGATTTCCTGGGATTCAAAGCACTTCATTTGCTTTAAACGCCAGGCATGGTACTTAAGTTGTTTTACGATCTCAGGCTCTAAACCTGAGTAGTTATTACGTGATCTCATATGAAGCCTCCTTGATTGGTTCATGCTTCAAGGATGCGATTTTTAGCGGTTTTTCTGACCGGACGCGCCTAAATCAAATAAGACCTCAGGCACTGTAAAGACTTGGAAATAAGCCCACTCAAAAACAAAGAATCAGACTTCTGGAAAATTAAATAAGACCACTCGGATGAGATGTTGGAATGGGATCATATGAAGGGAGAATTTTAAGAACATTCACCATGTTGGATTGGCGCTGTGAACTTTCGATAAAAATAATTTTTCAGCTCATTTATCACATGGCACTGGTGCTATGAACTTTGAATAAGAGGTGTTTTTAAGAGCACTTACCCTATGGCATTGGCAATATGAGTGCTAAATGAGGGGTGATTTTTGTAAATCTAGACCCAGATTTTGTAAATCTAGAATCTGCAGAAATCTAGAAACCCAGGTAAATCAAGGGTTTGAGGGCTGTTTCTAGATTTACAAGAAATCTAGATGTCAATCTAGGAAATCTAGCGCAAACCCCTGATTTTACTAGGGTTACAGAAGATTTCTAGATTCGGGAGAAACTCCCTATATATAAATATATAGGGTAAGTGACCCTGACGGGCACTTGCCCCCATATTTATAAAAGGTATTTCGCGCACGTAAAAGTTCCTACTTCTCACTTCATATTTTTGCGAACACAACTCCAACCAAAGCTGAACATAAACACCAGAAAATAAATTTGCGCACAACTTTGCTTGAGGGTTGGATATGGAAAACATCTTAGCTTTAGATTTAGGAACACAAACCGGATGGGCTTTGCAGAGTGACGGTCGTGTCTTCAGTGGCAGCGAGAGCTTTCATACTTCACGCTTTAGTGGGGGCGGTATGCGTTTCTTGCGCTTTAGGCATTTTCTCGATTCCCTCAAACAAAAAGCGGACATTAAGGCTGTGTATTTTGAAGAAGTACGTAGGCATTTAGGTGTTGATGCAGCGCATACATACGGCGGGTTTTTAGCGCATCTCACCGCGTGGTGCGAGGATCAAGAAATACCTTATCAAGGTGTAAGCGTTGGCACGATTAAGCGTCATGCCACCGGTAAAGGTAACGCCAGCAAGGAAGAGGTTATCGCAGCTGTTAAAGCCAAAGGATTTAATCCTGTTGATGATAATGAAGCCGATAGTCTGGCGTTACTGCTATGGGCGCAAGACAATATGGAGGTTAAACAATGAACGGCAAACGATTACTGGAACAATCCATTTCAACTATTGAGGAACGGCAGAAGACTTATGGATCACCTAAGGAAAACTTTGAGCATATTGCAAAACGCTGGTCGCTGCTCTTGGGCACAACCATTACGCCCGCTCAAGTCGGCTTGATGATGCTGGATTTAAAGATCGCACGATTGCAGAAGAACCCTGGACACTACGATAGCCTGGTGGACGTTGCGGGATATGCGGCGTGTTTAAGTGAATTCAAATAAAATATTTTTTCTTTAGTCGGACACATTCATGCAGAACACTGAATATAACATCTATCAGCAATACCAAAGGTCCACTGCAATGAAAAAAATATTTTCAGTTTTGCGGACAGATCATGTGGCGTTACTGAATATAACAAGCAAAGGCAGTTGGAGCATTCATCAGCCAAAAAATATTTTGCAAAAAAATTGCAAATATGCGGACAGATGAAAGCTCAAAGCTGAATAGAGTTGATATGAAAGAAATTCAAATGAGAAAGGGTAACAAGGCCATGGGTTAGATAACGCTGTAAGTATTAAAAATACAACTGAATATCTTCATCGTCCTGGTATTGGTATGCACGGGTCCTTCCCCATACCTATGCCATGCGGGTGGCAGAGCCCCGGGATTTTACTAGCGTTAGAATTGGCCCAAACCTTGACACTTGACACAAATATTAAGGAACGGGTGCGCTTATGACTGAACTTCAAATCCAACACATCCCCGTAGACAATCTTATCGCATACGCCCGCAATCCCCGCAAAAATGATGCGGTGGTTGATAAAATGTGTGCTTCCATCAAAGAATTCGGCTTTCGTATTCCTGTTATTGCTAAAAGCGATGGTAGCGTTGTTGATGGCCATTTACGCCTAAAAGCTGCTAAAAAGCTGGGTTTACAATTAATCCCGGTGATTTTAGCCGATGATTTAAGTGATGCCCAAATCAAAGCCTTTAGATTGCTTGCCAATCAATCGGCTAATTGGGCGGATTGGGATGAAGATTTACTTAAGCTTGAACTGGAAGATTTGCAGGCGCTTAATTTTGATCTGGAATTAACTGGGTTTGATTTTGATGAAATACAAAAGCTCTTGGATGCAACCGACATTGATCTTGAAGAACCTGCTGAGGCCGATTCGGTTGATCCCGCAGATAATGCCCCAGTCATCAGTAAACCTGGTGATTTATGGATTTTAGGTGATCACCGACTGTATTGTGGCGATAGCACTTTGATTGATTCCTATAAAATTGTCCTAGAGGATGAGCAAGCCGATATCACTGTGTGTGATCCACCTTATAACGTCAATTATGGTGCCAGCATCAAAGATACACTGCGCAACAAATCTCGTGAAAACAAACATAAAATTCTCAATGACAATCTTGGAGAAGGCTTTGAAAGCTTTCTTTACGATGTCTGCTCTAACATTATCATGAACACCAACGGCGCTATTTATATGTGCATGGCGGCCTCAGAACTGGCGGTCTTACAAAAAGTATTTAAACAAGCCGGTGGTCATTGGTCTACCTTTTTGATTTGGGCGAAAAATCATTTTTCTTTAGGCAGAGCGGATTATCAACGGCAATATGAGCCTATTCTTTATGGCTGGCGTGAAGGTGCTGATCGTCATTGGTGTGGTGCCCGTGATCAAGGCGATGTCTGGTTTATTGATAAGCCCAGCGCTAACAACTTACATCCCACCATGAAGCCTGTGGCGCTCATGGAGCGTGCTATTACTAACAGCAGCAAGCCTGGTGATATTGTGCTTGATCCCTTTGGTGGTTCTGGTACAACGCTTATGGCAGCAGAACGCACCAAAAGACGCTGCCGCATGATTGAGCTTGATCCCAAATACATCGATACCATCATAAGGCGATTTCAAGCACATACCAAAACAAAGGCTATTCACGCTACCACGCAAAAGACCTTTGATGAATTATGTACGTGATAGCTTATGGAACTCATCAAACAATCGCAGTGGGCAAAGCGACATGGATTTTCAAGGCAATACGCAGGTCAACTTGTACAAAGTGGGCTCATTCAACTGGTTGATGGCCTTGTGGATGTTGAACAAGCTGATTCTGCTTTGGCCGCTATGCGTGATCCAAGTCAGCCTGAACGACGCAAAAGTACTTCTGATGTTACTGAGCTTTCAACACTTCTCCTTAAAACACGCATCAAGAATGAAATGGAACGAGGCAAGCTTTTGGAAGCCAGAGCCAAAGCAGAAATTGGAGCGCTGGTTTCAGTAGAAGATGTCAAAGTATCCGCCTTCAACAAAGCCAGAATCGTACGTGATAGCTTGATGAACATTCCTGATCGCGTTGCTTCACTTTTAGCATCTATCGATGATCCCCACAAAATTCATGAGGTGTTACTTCAAGAAATTCGAACCACATTAGAGGAGCTCAGTCGTGATAATTGAAGCTTATCAAACCAGTTTTAATGCAGGACTTCGACCTGATCCACTACTCAAAGTTTCTGAGTGGGCGGATGGGTTTCGTATGCTCTCACAAACCGCATCCTCTGAACCTGGCAGATGGCGCACCGAACGCACACCTTACCTTAAAGAAATCATGGATGCATTATCGCCTTCGTCACCTGTTGAAAAAGTCATTTTTATGAAAGGCGCACAAATTGGAGGCACTGAAGCTGGCAATAACTGGATTGGTTACATTATTGATCAAGCGCCTGGTCCTATGCTGGTGGTTCAGCCCACTGTTGAAATGGGCAAACGGTGGTCTAAAGGACGTTTAGCTCCACTAATTGATGACACGCCAGCCCTTCGAGATAAAGTTAAAGACCCACGATCTAGAGATTCAGGTAACACTGTTCAAAGCAAAGAATTTACCGGCGGTATTGTTGTGGTAACTGGCGCTAATAGCGCTGTGGGTTTGCGTTCTATGCCCGTGCGTTATTTATTTTTAGATGAAATTGATGCTTATCCGGGCGATGCTGACGGCGAAGGCGATCCCGTCTCCCTTGCTATTCAACGTACTGCTACTTTTGCCCGTCGCAAAATTTTGTTAGTCTCAACGCCTACCATTCAAGGCTTAAGCCGAATTGAGAGGGAATTTGAAGCCTCCGATCAACGCTATTACTGGGTACCATGTCCCCATTGCCATACCTTTCAAATTCTAAAGTGGCCACAAGTGCAATGGGATGATGAGCCTTTAAATGCGCATTACGTTTGTATCGAGTGCAAGGAAAAAATCCAGCATCACCAAAAAACGTGGATGCTGGCGAATGGCCAGTGGCGAGCTTCAACTGAGAGTAACGGTAAAATTGCAGGCTTTCATATTTCCAGTTTATACAGTCCAGTTGGCTGGTTGAGTTGGGGGCAAGCTGCACAAAATTTCTTGCATGCCAAAGAAAATGAACAGCTACTTAAAGTTTGGATAAATACCACCTTAGGCGAAACCTGGGTTGATAAAGGTGAGGCACCGGATTGGCAGCGTCTGTTTGAACGTAAAGAAAATTACGCCATTGGTACAGTGCCATATGGCGGCCTTGTTTTAACGGCGGGTGTTGACGTACAAAAAGACCGTATTGAAGTTGAAATCGTGGCATGGGGTCAAAAACGCGAAAGCTGGTCTGTTGATTATCAAGTTTTTGAAGGTGATCCCGGTAAAGCTTCTACGTGGCAGCATT
>CALBHK010000180.1 GCA_937894565.1 uncultured Chlamydiae bacterium | reverse complement strand
TATCTTCTTTGTTTTTTTTGGCGCAGCGCGCCCTATTAAATACCCCCAACCCTAATTTCATTTAGACATTTAATAAAAAAAACAAAAACATTTATAGGAGATAAATTTATGGATTCCATTCAAACAGCTTGTCAGTATCTATTTAATCAGCCGGCAAGCACAATTTTTACAAACACTCCAGAGGAGTTGGTCAATAAGAGTTTAGAGTGCTTAATAAAGGTCAATGTGCACTTTTTGAGCCGAGAAAAAAATGATGGGTTCTTTTTTGTCGGAGATCCATCCTCATTTAATAACCAATGCCACATTTATTCTTTATTTGCAGCGCAAATAAGAGAAGGGTATAAAGAAAAGTCATTAGAAGAAAAGCTCTCTTATACTCAAGAGAACCGCTTTTTCCACCTTTGTTTTCTTTTAAGCTTTATTTTTTTAAAAGAACGCTCACTATTATGTCGCGCTATTGATAAAAGCGGAGTGGAGCTGCCTTTTTCTGAAAAAGAGAAAAAGACATTTAGTCTTTTTGTTAAAGATAGCCTTCCGGGATGTCAGGGCGTCTTATTGCGTACGGCTCGACAAGCTTTAAATGCCCTATTTAAAGAGTTAATGCAACAGCGTTTATCGGTTATTAAAGATGAAAAACCGCTATATTCTGAATTGTATAAACTTTCTTTGGAAAATTTAGACTGTAAATCAGAAGATGGCAAAAGTTCTCTTTACACGCTACCCAAATTAATAGGGGTAGCTTATCTAATCCAACAAAAAATACCCTTCATTATTAGATCCAAAATATTTACAGAAAAAGGGGTGGGCAAGCTTTTTTATCAAAGTCCATTAGTTAAAGAAGTGAAAGAAAATGGCTCTGTCTTAATCTTTGAAGCTATAGGCAGTGATACATTCTCTATGCAAAGGTTTAGAGAAATGGCAAGTAAATGTTCTCACTATTTTGAACGTCATATCAGCAGTAAAAATAGGCACAAAGACAATGAAAAGTGTCTTTTTTGCAAACAAGAAGAAATGGATACTTCCGTATTCAAAGAATTTGAAAAACGTTTTGAAAAGGCGATAACTTTAGAAGAAGAACTTCTCTATGTAGTAGCCGCAGATTTTATGAATGAGCTCCAAATGCCTTTTTTGAAATTTTTTCAAAATGAGCAAAACTATCCAGAACTTAAAAAAGTCTATGAAAAGGCTGTTCCTCATATTAAGAATTTAGGACTCTCGATGGAAGAGCCGCTCACCTTTACCATCAAGCATGTCTATGCAGATGATAAAGAGAATGCCTTCTCTCAAGACTTTTATATGGATTATTCCCCCGAGGAGTTGTTAACTAAAAGGGGGGTTTTATGAAAAAATTGGGAATCATCGGAGGTGCTGGCCCGCTTGCCAGCGCCCTTCTCTATGAAACACTTATTCACGAGAGCTTAGCTTTGGGGCAGAGTGTGCCAGAAATTGTTCTTCTCAATTACCCATTCTCCAGAGGCCTCTCAATGGAAGAAGGAAAGAAAAATGAGCAAGTAATCGAAAAAGAGTTAGAATACTGTCTTTCTCTATTATCTTGTTGTGCTGTGGATGTTGCCCTTCTTGCATGCAATACGCTTCATCTATTTTTAAAACGGTTAACTACTTCCATAGAGTTTTATCATTTGCCCACTCTTGTCTTGCGTACAGCGCAGCAATACCCACATAAACGGCTGCTTGTTTTGGGAACGCAAAATACACGTCACTGCGGTTTGTATCAACATGCGCAGATGGAGATGTCTTATCCATCACAAGAAGAGCAATCTTTGATTGAAGATGTGATTGATCGAGTGCTTCAGGGAAGGCTTTTACAACAAGATGCTGATTTAATGGGCGATGTGATCAAGAGCTGCATTTCTCGGGATGCTATTGATGGCGTGATTTTGGGATGCAGTGATTTTCCCGTCCTGCACCACCATTTTCCTATTCAAACAGTTCTTCCTATCTATGATTCTATAAAAATTCCGGCCAAAACTTTAGTGAGTGTGTTATGAACGCACCTTACGCTAAACTTGTTTTTGAATTTTTTACTTAAGCTTTACAGCTTCAACTTTTGCGTCTTTGCGTTTCATTAGACCTCTTTTGAAATTGGCTTTAATTGGAAAAATTGATATTTTTTGAGCAGATTTATTGGAAAATT
>CALBHK010000179.1 GCA_937894565.1 uncultured Chlamydiae bacterium | reverse complement strand
TATATTATATATAGTGACACCGATGACACCGATGACACCCAAAATAAGCACCCCCTACGAGGGATATTTTTTTATTTTTTTATCTCTCGTAGGGGGCTCATTTTTACGGTGTCATCGGTGTCATCGGTGACAAATCAGTGATTTCATATACTTATATGGCAAAGTAAACGGTGTCAGTTGAGTGTCATCGGTGTCACTCGTACAACTTTGCTCAGTTATTAAGCAAATTCAGTGGCAAAGCGACACCTTTTGCTGTCTTTCCCAGCAGTCTGGCGGTCGATCCGTTCCTGGCACCTGGCAATCTCGACAAAGAGTAGTTCCAGTTTACTTGAAATCGGGTGTTATCAAAGATCCGGCTTAATTCAGGATGCCGTGAGGCCACAAATAATAATCCATCGTCGGTGATTCTCATCCCATAACGCTGCAAATAGTTGTGAAACTGATCTGCGGTCGCATCATAGGACTTCGCTCCAGCGATGATTTCGAGTATTGCACGATCTCCCATGTCTCCGCAACGGACTTTTGAGTGCATCAGAATCGAAAGGGCCTCTTGCTCATCATTCTGATCCTTTATGTCGGACACTTCTCTACTCAAATCAATTGATTCAACGTAATCGTCAGCTTCAAACTTTGTGACGACCCTGTCGCTATTCAAAATCCAATAGCCAGCAAAAATAGGGGCGTATTGCTGAGCAAATCGGGCGTAGTAGCGATCCGCTATCGAACTCTCAAATACGTCAATACTCTTGCGATAAACGTCTATAAGCGAAAGGCAGCGCAAAAACAGGTCGGTGGCATACTGGGCGTCGATCTTTGCTAAATTTTCTTTAACGATGCCCCATTGCTCTTTATTTTGCTTGGTTTTATCAAGCTCGATCAGCGTAAACCTATTGCGATCGGCCTCATTAGTGAACGAGGGCCTGATGCCAGCAACAAACGCACAAAACCGAGGCTGATAGGCCACGGTCCCACCACCCTGATCAGCTTTAATGATCTGAGCGGTAGAATCGCTTGATGCCTGACGCATAAAGGCAAGTATTTTTTGATTTTCTTGCATGGTAGAGTTGTCGTTGAGCTCAAACTCATCGAATATAAGAGGCAGAGCAGATCCACGGACGGATCTTCTGAGTCCTGCCTCGGATGTGCCACCAGCCAGAGTCGTGACATGTCCCCCCATCACTTTAGAAATGATCTCGTATATTCGAGACTTTCCGGCACCTGTGGAGCCAATAAGCCACAGATGGGGCCTCCACTGGAGCACACCCGAGAGCAGGGCCGTTACAAGCCAACCAGAAAAGAAGTAAACATCCTGAGAACGAGCCCAGGCAATGTTTTGAATCACGTTTTGAAGTACCCTTGTTGACTCCAGGGGCTCACCAACTATTGATGGCCTAGTCTCTTCAAGCGAGTAAATGTGCGTCGTCTTGAGATCATGGAGCCCGATCTCTTTGCCATCTACGAATAGGCGGTTACCCAAATGAACCACAACCCGATCATTGTCAACCCAAACCCCAAGTCCTCTGACCCTTTGTGGATTAAAAATACCCTTGATATGGCATTTATGTTTTAGATCGGACGCCGCTTGCTGCCAGTCTACACCCATCTTTGTCTTATAGAGCTGTTCCCAATATGCCAATGGTTGCAAATTCATAAGTCCATCAGCAGAGTGGGCAGTGAGTGGAATGATCTGTTTATTGACGTTTGATGTGTAAAAGTAGGTCAGATTTCTATGTCCAAGTGGCACGATGTAGTGCTTTTCAGGCTTGGCCTTTAAAACCTGCTTTTTTACTTCGTCTGATCCTTCTCTGACATAGAGGTCATTAAAATCTGTCGGGCCTCCGTCGAGCGATCTGAAATTAGGAAAAATAGCCTCCCCCAGATATTTTTGAGCGGCTGAAGTAGCTTTGTCTCTGCCAGCATTAAATGGAGTTCCGTCCGGGCGCTTTGTAAACACATCATCATCACCGCAGATAATAAGCGGGGATTGGTCGTATTTTGCCCGAAGAGCATCACATACAGGCTCAAGATTTCCAGAGTCAAAAGCAACAACGACAGTTTGATTCGTTGCTTGATGTATAGAAGCACCCGTAGCGAAACCTTCACAAACATAAATATTTTCTCCATTGTTAATTCCTGCTCCTTTTCGTAGCACATGAAAATTGCCCCTCTTTTTAGTTCCTGTTAAGAAGAACTTTTTCCCGTCAGCGTAAATTTTTTGTAGACCCCAGATCTTTCCATCTGCATCACAAACCGGAACGTGAATAATCCCGTCCTTCATTCTAGTGCCATGCGGATCAGAAATCTGCTTATTTTTATAGTAAACAGAATCAATTGATATTTCCAATCCAGGCCAGATTTCATTTGCCTTTTTTGAAGTTTCTTCCCATACGCGCTCTTGCTCCTGGAGGCGTTTTTTCTCGGCCTTTCGGATGATGTCCTCGACATCTTTTCGATCCTGAGTGGATTGAGATTTTAAAGAGCAATATTTGTAGATATTGTCTTGCTCGTGCCAGTCACCAAAAAGCGCAACGTAAAAAACTTCTCCGCCGTTTCTGGTATTATTTTGATGACAGATGTACCAAGCTGATTGGCCTTTATCTTCTCTGTCTCGTCTAAATCTAACGATTTTACCCGTTGCCTGTACGTCGCTTGGGAAAAATCCCTGCTTGTTCATTTCGTTTATGACTTCGTTCATTGTGTTCCTCTTTGTTGAAAAAATCAGGAGATAAAATCGGCCTGATCATGTCTACTACCTCTTGAATTGATCTGCCCACGATATAAAGACCGCCGCGATCCATGATCACTGATTCAAAAGCTTTTTGTTCTTTCCTTTGTACTGCGTTTCCTGTTTTTACTTCAATCTCTAGTCGTAAGCCTATGATGTAGCCAGCGATCTGTATTGAAATAATTCCCGTGATGTCTGCAATTCCAGGGACACCAACCCTTACAACACCCTCGTCATGAAGCCTTCTAAATACTCCAGATTGAGCCTTCCAAGCTCTAACTTCTCTGAATTTACAGATGGCGACAAGTATTTGTTCAACTAACTCCGTGTGCTCGTTTAAATATGATTGATTCAGGGACTTCTCTTCGTTTGAAGTGTTCATCTGCTACCGATTGCCCCCATTTCTTAACGATTTGATAATAGACCCACCCTTTTTTGTAGCCTTTCTTTTTGGCGTCGCTAGTAAAAACGATGATGTCTCTTTTAATCCTGGCTTCGACTGGAAGTTCCATAAGTTCTTGGAGTTCTCCAGTGATTTGGATAATTTCTCTTGGACCGCCGCCGGTTCCTTCTTCTTTTGCGACGACACCGCATTCTGGGCAAGCTGTTCCTTCATACGCTGCGAAACATTGCGGACAGGTTTTGATTCCTGTTTTGTTTTTTGGCTCTTTACCATCCAAATCGACTTCTGGCTCATCTGTGATAAAGCCATGACGCAAAACATTTCCTGCGTGGTCGAGCAGTATGAAGTTATCTTTGCCAGGAAACGGGCGTGTACCTCTTCCGGCTTGCTGAATATATAAATTGTAAGATTTTGTGGGTCTAGCCATACTGACACAACCCAGAGGAGGAATATCAACGCCAACGCTAAGAATACCCACATTACAAATAACTTTAGTTTCGCCATTTTCAAGTCTCTGGAGCATTTCTCCACGGACTTTATCAGTTGTTTTGTCGTCACAGTGTTCTGCATTTATCCCCGCCTGTAGAAATTGTTGTACAATGTTCTTACTATGTTGAACATTTACAGCAAAACAAACTGTAGGGCGGTTGTCACCAAGTTTTTTCCATTGATCTACAACGTCACCAACAAGACTGCTCTGCGACATGACTTCAGCGAGCTGTTCCTGGTTGTAATCTCCGGTCATTTTCGAGATTTCAACATCAGAAAGATCGGGACTTGATGGCGCATAGTATTTCGCACGGACGAGCGATCCTTGATCAATCAGCTCTTTCATTGTGATTGGTTTTACAATGTGGTCGGCGATGTGTCTTAGTGATTGCTTTGTGTATGGAGTGGCAGTCACGGCTAAAATATTTGTATTTGGATAGTCAGCTAAAAATTCTTTGTAACTATCAGATACGGCATAATGAGCCTCATCTAATACGATCAAATCAGCAGGTGGTCGCAACCGTCTAGCTCTGAGAGTGTCGATTGAGCAAATCTGAATCGGAGCAAGCGGCTGATGATTCCAGTGTCCAGCCATCATGACGCCGTGATATGCATTTTCGCGGAAAAGGCGCTGCGACGCCTGATCCACTAATTTTCTACCACGAACGACCATGATTGATCGTTTTCCACGTTCTGCCATCTTCTGCATGATGTAGGAGAAGACAACAGTCTTCCCCCCACCAGTAGCTAGATGAAGCAATACCTTTTTTTCGCCTTTTCGATACAGTTCCCTGATCTCGGCGATTCCTTTTTCTTGATATGGTCTGAGTTTCATTGTTGTTGTTCTTGTTCTTCGTGAGCTTTTATAAATTCTTGCATGGCCTTGTTGTCTAGTTTTGAAAACCAAACAACGCCGTACCGTTCCTTTATCCATCGTTGTGCTTTTGGAGCACCGACTTTCTTTATTATTCTCAATGCCTCAGCGTCAAGGGTCATTCTTTCTTTTTTCTTTTCCATGATCGCCTCAGAGCTTACCAATTGCAGCGTTACGAATTGATTCAATAGCTTTTAAATCACGCTTCCATGTCTTTGGGTCTGTGATCAATGAATCAACCTGAGTTTTCACCCATGCACGATCCGAAACCATAGAAAGAATGTCATTTAAGTAGCTTGCCTCACGAATAAGCTTCATGCGGACAGATCCGATTGCTTCGTATGTGGTTAGACCTTCGATTCCAGGGCGACCTGGCCAGAAAAATGTCCCGTCTAGGTTTCCGCCGAAATTAAAAAGATCATGCTTCCACATATCCACATCTGGATAAAGTTTCCACTGCTCAACAGTATTGTAGTAGAGCAATCCTTTTAATGATGGATATTTTACTGCCATCAAATAGAACCCAAATGATTCAACCGCCGAACGGTCTAAAACTAAGTCTGGAGTTCCTGTGGCACTGCCAGAAACTTTTTCAACATTGATGTTGCCATTTCTGTCATAAGAACATCCATGACTCATGCAGGAGACATACATCCAAGTTGTCCCCTTGGTTGCATATTCAGATTCGCATGGGTACTTAACGCCATCCCACCTGGTGGTGCAATAAAACTCAGCAACAGGCGTGTAGATGTCTACTAAGCCATCAAATTCAGTTCTAGGTGTGCTTGTGACCATTCTTTTTACACTTGGAGCGTTTGTTTTCTGCAATTGAAGCCTACTGACCACGGAAGCAATTTCAGATTCTTGTGGTTCATCCCATGAATAAAACCATGATCTTGATTGCGCACCGATATTTTTTACTGTCTGCTCAACAGATTTCAATCCGTCTGCTGTTGAATAGTTTGGCCAATAAATTCCATGAGTCGATGGAACGTAATCCATGTATTGATTCTTGTAGCTGTATGCGGTGGGGTTATCGAGATCGAGAACGCCTCCGACAATCGCAGGGTTAACAACCGCCGAATTGTATGCAGTGATTCGGTGATCTCTCATCATTGATACAAATTCCTTTCCTCTGGATTCGACAGGCTGCCATTGACCATACCAACCTTTATACATCATCGAGTTTGAAAACAATGAGTAGAATGGAGTTGCAGGGCTAGATGGAATTGATGCGCTTGCTACGGTTAGGTTTATTGTTGCATCGTTAATTTTTATTGCAACCACACCAGAAGACTGTGTTGCTGGAATAATTACGTCAACCCATAAATACTTAGCATTTACACAGTTTGTAGAATTTACAGGTATCAATGCATCGTAAAAAGCTCCAGTTTTTCCTCCTGAATAACTTGGGACAGAAACAAGGCTTTCAAACATCTTAAATATTTTTAATTGAACAGGTGAAGATGTCACGATAGAGCATGGAGTAGCTGTTTTTATGACAAAACCTGTTGTTTGATTTTTCAATACAGTCCTTGAAACCACTGACTTAAAGTCTGTTGCCAGTGCGTATTCTGGGCGCTCAAACCCATCAACTACGGTGGTCATTGTTACCGATGGAGTGGGAGTTGGGGTGGGAGTTGGAGTTGGAGTTGGAGTTGGAGTTGGAGTTGGAGTTGGGGTGGGAGTTGGGGATGGAGTGGGAGTTGGTGTTGGTGATGGTGATGCCGATTGTTTCGCACATCCAATGACCACCTTTGATGAGCTTTGTGAACTGATCAATGGTGAATAGCTTGAGCTTTGACAACCGACTGTGACTGTACTTGTTGCTGTTGCTGGTAAGTTTAAATTGTAATTTTCGGCAAAAGCACACGCCGAAAGGAATAGTCCTAGTAGTAATGTTTTCATGATGTTCCCTTGTGTTTGATATTGCACCGTTGAACGCGTTTACCATTTACGGTGCCAGAAATGTCTTGGAGTGAAGAAGTCCGAACCCGTTTACGACCTAGCGGCCTTAACTTCCCGCACGCGCCCATCACGGCCTAATGTCCCTAGGCCAGCCTTAGTTTTCTTTTCAGAAACCTCGGGCACGAAAATCAATACGTCGTTGGCTTCAGCATCCCTAATTTCTTTGAATGTCATGGTGCGGACTTCTTTTTGACCGTGACAAGTAAAGGTAAGCTCGTAGTTATAATTAATGACCTTCCATTGTTCGACTACGTTTTCGACTCTCTTTTCGCATTTGGCGCATTTAAACATAAATTACTCCGTGATGATAATTTTGACCCAATTCATTTGCATTTGAAAGGAGATTTCACTACAATGATATAGTTCATTGTTGTTTTCCTTTATATTGTTATGATGGTTAAAGGGGCGGATTAAAAACCCGCCCCTTTTTCATTAGAAGCCGACATCCATTTCTTCTTGCACGGCTTGGTTAGCCATTTGAGAAGGTAGCGGAATTTCTGCCGCTGGTACTGCGTCAGGCTTTTTGCGTCCAAGTCTAAGTCTTGCTTCCATAAGAGCGCCCTTGATGTCGAAACCCTTGCAAAGCTCGACAGCATCTTGTGATTCCATTTTCTTCTGGAATCCTGAACCACCCTTTAAATTGATCCACTTAACTCGTGCTTCAATTTTATTTCCTTTGTTTGGATTTGGCTCAAGATCAATTACGATCTCGTAATCAATGTCTTCAAACATTGACGGACCCTTCGCAACATCTGCAAGATTGTCACTTCTGAATCCACACTTAACTAGAGTGTCAATTGTGATTTCATAGGCTCCACCGCTCAATGAGCCGAACCATGGAAGCTTTCTCATCTCTCCGCCCTCTGCGACGTATTCCATCATAAGTGCGACAGTTGGCGTTCCTTTTGCTGATTTAAGTAGATTGGCGTCTACGATTCTTGCTACATATTTACCTGGTTGATGATCCATTACTTTTCTCCCTTTTTGACGTTTAGTATTGTTTTGATGTCTAAATAGATTTTATTTAATCTATCTAAATCTTTCATTCCATGAGTTAGTTTGATTGTTTTTTGCGTTAATCCTTCATCTCCGTGCATTAACAGCAGTGCGATGATTTGCTTTCTTATTTTTTCGGCCCTGGCGGATCGGAATTTATCCGAAACCGCCAGAAACACGTTTGTAACAATCATCACGTGAAACAAAATCAAACCGCTTAGAGTAAGAACCTGCGTGAGTCTTAACATCTTATGATCCCAGCAAAGTTCTTAATCTGTTTAAAATTACATTCAGCATTACAGTGTCGTTTCCGGCCTTTTTAATGCTTTCTGTAACTTTTGTCTTCAATGCTTCATCCTTGATTTGCACAGAAAGTTCTATAACTGATTTGATTAGTTCCTCGGGAACAACCACACCATTTCCAGCCTTTGCATTTGAAAAATCCACATAAGAAAGTGGCAATTCAAAAGGCAAATTGTCTCTATTCTTAGCGTCAAAGCCTGGGCGACGTTCCGTGTACATTTTTCTAGTACCGTCACCGAAGGCTTTAGTTTTCTTGTTTGCATCTAATTTGGTATAGACCTCGAAGTTTGCAAAAAGAACACAATCAACAGCTTCACGAATAAGAGCTGAAGCCTTATCCTGTAGCTTTAATTGATAACGATCATAAGCTGCATTTTGAGTAGGATCTTGAAATGTTTTCACTTGTGCGTGTGCCAAAATGATAACATTCATTCCTTTTTGTTCTCTCAATGCACTGAGGCGTTTTAAAAACTCGCCCCACATTTTTACGGAGATCGCAACCCACTTCCCATAACCGCCGCCAGCTTCCTCGACGTTTTTCACACCATAATCACGACACATTTTATCGTGGATTAGTGGCTCGATCCAGTCTGCGGAATCAATTGCTAGGGTTTTGTAATCATGCTTTTCATTCATTAAAGCCATCAAATATTTTTCAACCTCTTCGTAATTCGATGGCGATGGGAATCTTGCCACATCTAAATTTGCTGTGCCCTTTTCTGGGCCTAGAAAAATAGGATTTGGCATGTGTGCTGCGAATGTTGATTTCCCAATTCCATCTGGTCCATATAAACAGATGAACTCTGGTACTTTCATTTTTCCTTTTGTTACTGATGCTAATACGCTCATTGTATTGTCTCTCCTTGTATGATTTGTTTTACGCGTTCCTTTTGATACCTCGGGATAGAGTTGCGCCTAATCCATTGGCGGATAGATGCAGAGTCCTCGTATCCCAAAAGCACAGCAACCCTTGCGTATGAGTTACCGGGCTTTTTTAGCCACCTTTTTAACTGCTTGACTAAATCCTCTTTCATCTTTTAATCTCCTATTGACAATGTTCAACATATTTTTGACATTGTTACAAGAGGAATAATATGAAAAAACCAACATATCAAGAACAAATTGAAGGATTCTTAAAAATATGCGGTGCTGAATCACTTCAAGAGATTAAGGAAATGATAGATTACATTCACAAAGAAACTGGAAAGCGTCCAACATTTTTGTTGCTTCCTAGATTTTCGATTCTGGGATTAGATATTGACTTTCTGCCTCCGGGTCAGGCATTTGGAGACTCGACTATGGTCGGGATTGATAAGGCTGAAGTTGAGAAGCAAACAGAAGTTAAAGAAGAAATCTGCATGTGTCAGAAATGCGTAAATCAAAGGACAATAAACTAAATGGAAAACATTGAACAACCAAAAAAATTAAACACAGAAGGCGAAAAGCCTCTCGATATTTATTCAAAAATTAAAATAAAAAGAATTATAGGGCCTGGAAAAGCTATAGAGCTTCAGCAATCTCCTTTTGAAGTTTTAGCTCAACCATTTGGAGTGCAAGCGTCTGACCTACTCAGAGTTCATACAATTACGATAAAACATCTTTTAAAAGAACAAGAAGAGACAAACGATTTACTGCGTAAAATTCTTGGAATGGCAGAGGTTCAAAATGGAACAGAAGTCTGAAGAATGGTTAGATTGGCGTAAAAAAGGCATTGGATCATCTGATGCTCCTATTATTATGGGCGTTTCTCCATGGAAGACTCCTTTTGAGTTATGGGAAGAAAAGACCGGAAGAGTTCAGCCAGAGCAGACATCAAATTGGGCGCAAGAGCGTGGCAATGAGTTAGAGCCAGTCGCTAGAGCAAAGTTTGAAATTGAGTACGACATGGAAATGAGTCCTGCTCTTTGCCAGCATGAAGAATATCCGCAATTAAGAGCGTCAATGGATGGATGGAATCCAAAATATAAAGTTGGATTGGAAATCAAATTTCTTGGTGCGAATGATTTTAAGCTCGCAAAAGAACAAGGCGTGATTCCAGAGAAATATTTTCCTCAGATACAGCATCAGTTTTTAGTAACTGGAGCAGAGAAGATTTATTTCTATGGCTATTATGTGGACAAGGGAGCGGAAAACCACAACGGAATTTCGGTATGTGTTCCAGTCCTGCCAGATCATGAATATATTAAGAAGTTGGCAATCGAGGAGCTTGGTTTTTTTAGAAGAATGCAAGAGAATATTCCGCCTCCGTTCGTAGAAAAAGATTTTAAACTTCTGCGTGTGGCTGGCGCAAAGGCACTGGCTGACGAATATGTTGAGATCATGAAGACCTATGAAGAAAAACTAAAAGAATGCAAACAAAAGCTATTTACAATGGCTGGGGAAATGCAAAGATTTAGAATAGGAAGACTCAGATCGGAGACATTAAAAAATGGATCGAGGAACTTGGTTATTTATGAATGAATACACATTCACACCAAAAACTCGCGTCCGTCCGTCCGATAATAAGTGTCCAAAGAAATCAAAACTAATAGATGAAATGATGGAGCAGGTTAAACAACCTGCTCCAAAACAGTCAGAGCCTTTAAAAGCTGCACGACCCGAGTAGTTGATCCGATTGTGTATTCGACTTCGGGAGTTTGCATTTTTCCGGCTTTCATTTCTTCAGTAATAGAATCATCAAGAGGCACGGAAATGGTTCCTAAAACGGGATCATTCCCTGTCATTGTAATAAGAGGAGTATCAATACTATGAGTTCCAGTCCCATCTGCTGCTGTTATGTCAATTGCGGTTCCATCCTTTGCTGCGGCAAGAGAGATGTGGTCTTCGTCAATAACGATCACGTAGTAGAAAGTAAGCAAGTCAAGATCAGATGGGAGTGTGTCTGTTGTAAGAAATTCAACAATCTGATTCTTGACGAGTCCGTGCTTGGACAATTTGATTGTGTTGGCGACCAAGTCAAGATCAGCATCGACGAAACTAAGATTCGCGCTTGTTTTTTTGATGACGCCCCCAGCCCTAGATTTACACTCAAACTTAATATTGGCGGAAGTGAGATCAAGGGGAATCCCAGTCTTAGCATCAAAAAGTCTGATCTTTAAAACTCGGTCCTCGCCCTGAACGATCTCCACTCTGTCTTCATCATCAATTTTATAACCTATTTCCATTATACACCTTCCTTATAGTTTAATTTGTTTTCGCCTTTTTGTTTTGTGGCAACGACTTGTCCCCACTGATTGCAAGACCGGCCCCAGGGTAAGCCAGGGTTAGATAAGTGCCATCATCCTTGGCGAGCTTTATGGAAGCCGTAACAAGGTTTGTTAAGTCGACCGGATCGCCGCTCGTTTTTTTTCTTAATTTCAGTAAAAATGTTTTATCTCGTCCACGCATGATTGAGATCATTTTAGCACTCCCCTACAAGGCCGACAATTTCATCGACAACCACCTGAGCTTGCTCGGCCTCAAAGATAATAAGTTCTGGATCATAACCAACGGTTGGTGTTGTATATCCGGCATCGTCAAACACTTCCATTGTGACAAAAATCAATGGCTTTAGTGGCATTATTAATGTGTCACGATCCATATAAATACCACTGGCAACAGATGGCAATAAATAGGGAGAAGCACTAACCGGGTCTCCATCTACATCTAGGATGGTGGCTCTTACAAATTTGTTTGTTTCTTTTCCACTTAGAAAGTGAATAAGCGGAACCTTTGCTCCTACTTTTATTTTTTTAGTTTCCATTTAAAAGTCCCCTTAAATTGAGTTCCAAACATAAGCGTCGGCAGCGTTCTTTTGGCAAATATATGCCACGTCTGCAACACCTGTTCCACCTATTTCATTCCAAATAAGTCCTCGCTTTGAAGAGTCGCATGTGGGCTTAGTTGTGGTTGTAGAAATCTCTACACCCTTATCTACTTCTAGTTCACCCTTTAAAATGCTTTTTGCATTTGCGTCGTCTATGTACATGCCATAGCAAGATCCCACTACAGTGCTGCAAAGGGTTGGCATAGCATAATATGCATACATATTATTGGAAGTTAAAGATCCACCTTGGCCCAGAAAGCCCGCTGCTCTAAACATATAGGCATTGGTCACGGTACCGGCTCCACTTGGGTTCCCAGCGCCGGCTAGGGCACCAGTCCAGGAGTGTAGCGTTTTACCAGAATCAATCGCAATAGAGCCCACAAACCCCACGGCGTTAAAGCCTAGGCCTGCTCCGTCCACCGTCCAGTCATCGTGTAGAATGAGACTCTGAGCTAGGTTTATACCAAACCCATAGGCCGATACAGGGTCGCCACTAGCTATAGTTAGTGCTCCGCCCACATAGTGGGCTTGCAGAAATGACGCCGCACCAGGAATGGTCCACGTAACATTTGCTCCAATGCTTCCACCGTTAATATTTAAGCCGGTCGGGATATCGTTTCCACCATTGACTACGGCGTTTGACATATCAATATTGAGCGCCTGGGCATTAGTTGTGAACGCACCATTTGCAGATATAGAGAGACCACTGAATGAATTTGCGTTACCAGTCATTTGGTATTGACCCATGGTAACATCCCCAGTGACATTTGCGTTTATACTTCTGCGATGGCCGCTGTAGTTTCCACCAACACTACCGCCGAAATCGTGGGAGTCTCCTCGGTAGTCTCCGGTAAGGTTAAAAGACCCTCCGACATTCATGATACTAAAATTTCCTATCGTGGCCCCGGTCCCTTCAATCCCATAATTTAATAAATATACGTCGTTAACGGAGAATCCACTTTTAAAATTTAGGTTAGAGTTATAGGCGAACACACTACCAGCGGTGCCCTGAACGGAGTCAGTACCTAGCACCATATAATCATTTCTACCCCAGATATTTGAAACATATCCCTCACCCTCGTGGGAGAAGTTCATTGAGACCCCAGAAATTCCACCTTCAAAGTCCCCACCTGAGCCGGTGCGGTCGTAGTGAATATCTGTGGAGAATCCACTCACATGGGTCTTTACAGTATCATTTCCATCGGGGTCTACCTCAGTTTCAAACCTTCCAAAACCAGGATTAATGTCACTTGGTCCGTCAGCTTGTACCGTATAGTTAAGATACGAGGATAACCCACCTTCTTGACTTAGGCCCATCACGTTTGAAGTTGATTGTGTACCAGAGCTGCTAGTGATGAGAATGCGATCTGCGGAGAATCCATTCCAACACGCACTTTGAGATCTTCCATCTGTAAACCAAAGGTTTGTAGCACCCTCAGAGACCTCGTCAGTTGTTAAAACTACAATGCCCGTTTGACCGTTGACAGAGTCAACCGCACCGCCACCTCCACCACTTGATGGAGGTGTTAGCGTTGCGAACGCTGAAATTTGTATTAATAAATATAGTGAAACGACGTATTTAAATATATTTTTCATTAGTATTGCCCCTCTAAAACCAGCATTGCCTGAGATCCAGAGGCAGACCGAATATAGACTGGATCTACTGGCGCTTTAAATGGCTCATAATTCCCATTTGGAACAACTACCACGCCCTCTGTTCCAGAGTGTGCCGAGCCAAATTTAACAAGAATGTTTGCTGCGCCTTTATTTATGATAAGCAAATAGGTTCTTTTTAAATTTAGCGGCAAAGCTACTGTACTTGTGGTTGTAGCCGTTAACTCAAGCTGGTTATTAACTGTGTACTGATCATAAGCAAAAGCGTTGATAGAAATACAAAACAATAATGCAAAGAAAATCTTTTTCATTTTTTCCCCTCGCCCCAGTCGGGCTTGTCAGAATCAATCTTACTTTCTATATCTTGAGCCTGAGACGCCTCTTCTGCAGCTCTTTTCTTCATTAATTCAAGATTAATCATGGCTATGTGCGTAAATTCAAGCTCTTGGGCATTGAAAGCCTCATCTTCTTTTCGCTGTCTTGCGCTAGCTCCAAAGAATTCCTTAAAGCACAAGAGTATAAATGTAACTAGTCCAGTAAGAAATGCCCACATTATTGAGCACCAACATAAGTTCTTAGGGCTGTTGTCATTCTATAAAACGTAGATCCTTCGTTCCAAATCCAAACATAATTTCGGTCTCCCGAGACGTTGTTTAGCGGCTGGTAGTTGTTTTGAATAACCCTCAAGCGAACTTCACCTTCTGCAGAACTTTCACGATCTCGTCCATCTTCGTCAACCCACCGAACCCAAACTTTAATGGGCCAGAATCCACGGTCACCAGTAGTTACCGTTTCTCGTCCTAAAATGTCCCGCCATGTAATCGTAACCTTGGTTTGACCCTTTGGTACCAAGCCACCTAAATGCTCTTGACCGTCTGGTCTATAGAGCTTCCATTGAACACAATTTTGCTCTCTACATTGGGCTGGAGGCACCGAAATAGAGATTGATCCTGGCATTACTGCATTTGCGGTAATTCTACAGTACGTGTATCCAACAACAGGCTGATTTCCACAGCCCTCAATTGGAACAGAGGTATCTCCGACCTGAGCTGTGTCTCTCGCTCCAATATCGGCCATAGCCTGATCTTTTTTGTAACCACCACTTTTGCATGATTCCATGCTCGCCATGAAAAAAATCACGGCGAGCAGAATCAATACTCTGTAAACAACATCTTTAACTTCTTGGCACATTTTCTTTAGACCTTTTTTTCAACCTGTTTTTGTTGGTTGTACATTGAAAGGTATTTAAAATAAGGAAGCACTTTTGCTTCAAACCATAAGGCAGCTTTTAGAACTTTTTCTAATCCAGCAGCCTTTGAAACACCCTTAAGGGCTCCAACAATAGCCATTAGGCATGTTGAAAGAGCAGTTGCCAGTGCAGCAACTAAAGTTGCCCACTTTAAAATAAATACAACAGCAGGACCAACGTAAGGAATTTTTTGAGCCATATCCAAAGCACTAACCACCCACATTGGGATATCAGAAACAACAGCAGACACAGAACCATCCTGAGCAAAAGCAAAGCTACACATAGCCAAGAAAACAAACGACATTAAAAACACTAACTTTTTCATAAAATTTCTCCCTTTTTAAATTCTAACCTGTTTCTGTGGCCCATACCATTCCGATCCTTGAGTTACCCCTCGGATCGTGTCGAACTCAGCCCAGACTGACTCTAAGCCATTATTTTGGTACAATTTGAGCATTTGTTCAACGCCCATTCCACCGTAGGCCAGTTCAAGATGCGGTTTGTCTTGTTTCTTCCAGTAAAAGCCAGCGTAAAGTCCGTGATTCTTTGCGTACTGTGCGAATTTGTCCCATGGAACATCCCAAGGATCGACTTTTCCTGAGTTGTTGCCAATTCGACAAGAATCACAGGCAACGCCATAATGGTGTAAGCTATATCCTGGGCGAGCCCAGGTCACTACCGGACCCGCAGAAGTTCGCCCCTGCGCATACAGTTCTTCCTGACGGGCCATCGTCCTAAGTCCTTCAGTCATTCTCATTTGGATTCTATGCTGCTCAAACATGTCAACATAGGTCCTGATGATTCGGACAGCAAAATCAGGATATAAAAGCCTGATTCTTGCCTTACTTGCTGAGTCTAATTCCACGCATTTTCTCCTCAAGAACTCTTATGCGGATTTCGTGGTCATCAATTGATTTTGTGGCTGAGTCCATCTTTGAGATTACTACGGCCATTTTTTGATTTAGTTCTCCGATTCCTGTTGATGCGCTCTGTATTTGTGCTCCGACATAACCGCCAACGAAAATCATCAAAACCCAAAGTAACTTGTCAAAAAATTTCCCAATGTCCATTATTTCCAGTACCTCACTATCGGGTGGTTTGGGTCATACTCTTCTTTTAATCTGGCTTCCATTCCACCAATTCTATTGATCCTATCTTCCCATAAATGTATGAAAAAATCTCCAATTGAACTTTGACCTTTTGCTGATTCCACCATCATAAACGTAATGCTGTAGATACTTCCTTTTTTTACAGACACGACACACAAATAAATCCAAAACCAAATCTGTCTAAAAATATTAGGAGTTTGATCGTGAGGTAATCCGCAGTATTGAAGACTGCAAACAACCTCTGGATTTTTTCCCATCCAACACTCCCAGAAAGTTCTTTTAAAATATGTTTGAGTTGGTAGCTGACGCAAAGTGAATTTTTCTGGAAATAAATTCGGGTAGAACCACTTAAGAAAACTTAACCGCATTGAATTTCCAGCATTAAGAATCAACCATGCATGTCTGCTTTTTAGTAATTTTGCAGCATAAGCAATTGCGACTAGAGCGTCCTTTGTTACTTGCTCCCCCGTTTTTGTTGGGCTTCTATTTGGGATTCCGGGAAATCCAGGACGATAACAACGAGAAATCACGGCATCAAACTCTGCCAAGTCCTCGGGTCTGCTTTCACCGCGACGAACTTTCAGGGCGTGGTATAAACAGAAATGTTTTATACCGTCACCAGTCTCATCAGGAGTAATTGGCCCAGCATGAGTAATCTTGGGGATCACGAGTTTATCTGGCTGTTGATAATTCTTAATATCTTCAGACAGTCCCATGAATCCCCCTTATTCTTTATAGCTTATTACACACCCATTCGTTGTGTACAGTATCAAGAACACAACCTTTCATGACTTCATCTTTTCCGCAAACGTATACGTTTTCACGGCCGACGACTGCATCACAAGGTGGCTTTCTTAATACTGGCCGAGAGGAACACCCTGCGGCCAGTACAATTAAAATAACTGTCAAAAGTTTATACATTTAGTTTCTCCTTATGGAGCGAGAGCCCTGAAATTCAATCCTGGGAATACGGAAATATTTCTGGTGCTTGTTCTTCCATATTCTAACTTTAGCATAAAAGTTGAACCCTGTTGAGGAGCATCAACAGCGTTGTTATAAACCAAATCCATGTCGTAAGAATCAACCATCGACGCAGCCGATCCGGCAAGTACAGTAGGCTCGTAGAAATTGGTTCCGTTTGTGGTTCCGTTTTCGCCGATTACTTTTTTCACCAATACTTTTGATCCTAGATCAACGAGTGAAACGAATGGAGTCTGGTCAACATAACCAGATGTTGCAAATGATGTCGCTCCGGCTACCATTCTATAATAGCCAAAATAACCACTAGCAAGACTTGTGTTGTTGTTGTAACTGCCAAATGTTACACCATCACCAGTATTTGGTGAGTTCATCGTATAACCGCCAGTTTGCTGTGCACTGTATGCCACTTCAACACCATTAATGTAAAATCTATGAGCGTTTCCATCGCCAACCCATTTCAAAATATAATGAGTGCTTGGTGAGAGTGTAGTTGAGCTTGTGGTTGCATTGAAGCCTGAGTTCGCCGCCGCAACTACGTTCAGTCTTCCTGATGTATCTACCTTCCAGTAAAAACCACCAGTGGCAGTGCCACCATTTGCATTTGTAACTAAAAAGTTATCAGAAGCAAAAGATGCGGGAGTGATGTATTCCACTTCGATTGCAAAAAGAGGATTCACAAGACCGCCTGAAATATAGTTATGGACTTCACCATAAGTTATACTCATCGTGTTTGCTGCTCTAGTATTTTGCATTGATCCCTGCGTGCTGTAAGTTGGCAATGTGCTATAAATGCCAGTCGCAGCCACTTGGGATCTGTCTTCTTGTTCTCTTGTGGTATCAACAACGCCAGTAGTTACGTTCTTTCTTGCATTTGCTGCATTTCCAGACTGAACGTTAAGAACTACATTTGGATCATGAGCGCCCGATGCGTATCCAGGATACGTTCTAACTCCGATTGATGAAGCTGAAGATCCAGAGCCAATTCCGATGATTCTTCTGTTCAAATATCCAGTGTATGGAAGTTTTGTTCCCGAAGTGAAATAGCTCCAGTTTCTTACAACGTAAGCGATATTAGAACTATCAATTAATTCTATTGATGGCTCCATATCAAATACAGATACGCTTGCGATTCTTGACTGAGCAATGGCCTCATTCTGTGGGGAGTAAACCCACTCAGAATTGATATCAAAAACCATGTCGTAACCAGAGATTGCGCTCCAGGTAGAGCCATCATACGAATACAATTCCCCGCCTGCGTAGGGGTTTGTAGAATTGTCGTGAACAGCAATGAAGTTCGAGGCACTTGTTGAATAAGTGGATTTTACTACGATTGCATAAACACCAGTCAAAGTTTGAGTGTCAAAATTACAATTCACAGCCTGACCAGCAGTTGATGCAGTTAACGAAATCAGTCTTGGGTCATAAGTATTTACTGAAGTCGCAACAACAGATCCGTTAGGAACACCGGCAGTGGTATTCTGAATTTCGCAGGAAACCGCTGACCCACTAGCAATCAATCCATACTGATTCATTGATAGAGTCACTGTTCTGATTCTAGTTGAAGACAATGTAACAGTTTGCGCCAAATACTGACGAGAGCTGATGTCGTTTAGACCATGGTTAGAACCAGCATTCTGAGAAAGCTGGCTGATCACTGAGCCCGCAAATCCTGAGTCACTTCTGATCTCCCAGAGTCTTGCACGTCGGGCACTGTCTCTGTCGTATGGCAACAGAGTGAAGTAAGCGTGTTCAGAATCACTTGGATTAATTACCACAGCATTGTCGTAGTTCTTCCAGAAGTTCAAAAAGGTTGCGCTAGTGGCAGACCAACCATTGTTCTGATCTTGAGAGCTGTAAAAGTTTGTGAGAACCTTCTCAGAACTAATTGATGGTGTTCCTGATGTCGTCACACTTACGTAGGAATAATCATTCGTCCCTGGGCGAGCATACACGCCATAGAGTTTTGTTCCGAGGCTTTTTGCGCCAACCATAAAGGAGTTAACCGCTGCGCCAGCAAAACCTTGGCCCACGATTGTTGCACTTCCCTCGTCAAAATATGAGTAATAAGGGCGCTGATTTGATCCTTCAGTCCCTAAAACGAAATATCTATGTGAGCCGCTTGATCCGCTAACAGCTACCCAATAGGGACTGTTAATGTGAAACGTAGGAGTAAAGATTGTCCCTGATACGTTCAAGAATGCAGAGCCACCCGCATTGTATTGACGGACATAAGCTGCGCCTGTCGATACGTTCACGCCAACCATGAAAATACCAGAACCATCAGTGGGGTCACCCCAAACAGTTCCAGTCATTTCTTGTGCAGCATTGCTGAAAACAATTCCAGAAGTGCCGACGTTGTTTGCAGCATCTACGCCAGTAGAAGGCAATGAAGATAGTGACGGAGAACCAACAGAAAGATCGGTGTAACTACCTCTTACAGCGATCTGACTGCTTCCATTCAAATACTGCTCAAGATAAACAGCCTTTCCGTTATCAGCAACAAACATGCTCATGTTGGTGTGGTAATTAAACAAACCAACCAATTCATTTTTTGCATTGTCTGAACCGTTTGCGATAGAAGTATCCACAGAGCCAAATGAAATCCAGCTTGTGCCATAGTTTGTAGAATACATTTTATAAACAAAGGAATTACCAGCCGTTCTCTCGGTTAGCATCGCAACAACATACTGGCCTGACGCAGATCTTCTAGCGTCTATTTTAACGAGTGAGCCAGTGAGTCCGCTGATTGCAGAGGCCAAAGACTCTGCTGGGATTCCAATGTTATTAAGAGAAATTAAGTCAGTAAGTGCAGCATCGCTTGCAGGATAAGATCCTGTGCCTTTTGCATACAATTTTACATCAAAAGGAATTACTCTCAGATCAGTTGAATAGCTTCCACCAGAAACGTCTAAATCCAAATCTAATGCATCGGGATTTGCAAGGACAAGACTTGTCTCGCCTCCAGAGTAGGAAACAGAAGACACGGTCAACAAAGCCACTTTTGAAAGAGCTGTGTCTCTTACCGCTTTGAAAAAGATAGATCCGTCGCTCGTGGTTTTCTTTACGATGATTACCTTTTTTGAAACGGTGAACATATCAGTAACATCATCAGAAAATTTCACAGTGACACTTGTAGCTGTCGAGCTTGGTGTCATTGCGGTGTCTTTTGGAGCGATCTGTTGCAATCTTCCTCTTAAAATGCCAGCTACTTGTTGAGCAGTGATGTTAAGTTCTTTTGTTCTCTCAAGAGATCCAGAAAGATTCGCTCCAGTTAGCCCGAGAGCACCACCAGAAAGACTCATGTTTGTGAGAGTTCCGTTTGTGCTTGAGGTGAAAGAATCAAGGATCTGACCAGGAGTCTTTGAAAGAGTCCCGCTTGCTTCAGCGGTATCTAAAACCTGCTGTAATTGTGCAGGATCAAAATTCCCACCGCCGCCGCTTCCAGATCCGATCTCTGTAAATGTTGCGCCGTCGTTTGAAAACTCAAGGTTTCCTGTTCCCTTGTTTGCTCTGATTCTTGGATTTGATGATCCAAGGTTGAGATCAAACACGATGTCTTTATCTGCTGAAGACGATTGCTTTCCGTGAACCATCACGTCTAAGTTAGTTTTGAAGTCTACAGCGTAAGCTGTTAGTGCGGTGAAGAATACCGCATACGTTACGAATTTAAGTAAGAATTTATTTTTCATTTGTTTCTCCATTACTCTGAAATGTTTCCGAATTGAACTGCTGTAGCTAAACTATCATCAACATCAGTGTCGTTATTTTGGAATCTGATTCCCCAAACCATGCCAGACGTTGCTGGGGCAGTAAAGTTGATTGCCTTGTCGCCAACGCCACTGAATCCTGAAATTTTTCCACCATGGATTTTAAATCCAGAGGCAGTAACATTTAACCCTGTGGTTGCGGTGCCCTTTGAAATTACAACACCTGGCTTAAGATCAACCTCTACGTTTGCTGTAGAGCATGTCACCGTAGCGTTTAATGCTTCACTTGCGGTAACTAAAATTCTACCACCAGCAGGGACGGCAGCCATTGCGGCGGCAAGTGTTGCATGTGTAGCGCCAGAACCGGAACCAACAATTGCATCATAGATTTTTTGAACGGCAGCATAAGATGCGCCAAGAGCATCAAGCTCACTTAATACAGTTTTTAATTTTGTACCAACAGCCTTGGTTGTTACGTTTGCAAATCCAGACGTATCAATCTTTGTATTTTCAAGAATTGGCATTAAACTACGAGCATCAACTAGATTGCTTTGAACTGTAGGTCCAGTAACAGCCAGTACGTTGATTGTGCAAATTTTTATAAAGCCACTTGGTACTGA
This sequence comes from uncultured Chlamydiae bacterium, assembly GCA_937894565.1. GTDB lineage: Bacteria > Chlamydiota > Chlamydiia > Chlamydiales > CALBHK01 > CALBHK01. Next base: position 22,454 of record CALBHK010000179.1, on the reverse strand, counting down.
TGGCTCGACAGGGGATGGTGCGGGAACACCTTCAACCACCTGGAGGGTTGCCAACCAATCAGTTTCAACAGTGATGTTTTGTGGCGATACGACTTGAGAAATAAAGTCTTTAACATTTCGTGATTGCTGAAGAGTGGTAACTCGATCAGCACGGACCACAATTAAATCTTTTCTGGGGTTTGTTCCATCAGCAGCAGACAACGTCAAAGATGTTGCTGTCGGACGATAAATCATTCGGCGAGTAGATTCAGGGCTGACTTGCGACAAGTCTTCTTGGATTCCCACTCCAGCACGAACAGAAACGTGGGTAGGGTCTAGCAAATCCACAAATAAAGAATCCTGAAAAAAGCCTTCCGATTGTTTATCTACGAAATGGTAAAGCGTGCGTTCGAGAGCCCATTTCTCCGAAAGCTGCATTATTTTGTTTAGGTCTTGAAATGTGACCTCTTGTCCGTCATTAAAATTTACGCGCATTTTAGCCCTCTCATTGCTCTAAGATTCTGTAGAATACCCCTGCGGCTCTCGCTTTATTTATTGAAACGTTTATGATGGCCAAAAGCAAGTCAATATCAATGGGGCCTAAGCTTCCCATGTAATGACCCCTGTCGGCATACATATCACGATTCAAATAGCTATTAGATGCAGGAATCTGTGGTGGAATGATGACAGAAAAGTAATTGTAATGCCTTCTGTCAGTAAAAACCTCATCCCGATTTAAAAATGAACCCCGATTGCAAAAAATACCATCGGTCATGTGTTCAATTATTTTACACTCTCCAACGATAAGAAGAGCGTCAACCAGCGCTTTGATAGCTGGCTTATTGGAGCTGTTTATAATGTTTTGAACTCTTTTCGCATATAAAGGATCTGGTTCTGCGGGGCTAACCCGTGGGATGTTTCTTTCTTCGCCATGGGTGTCTAAGTATTCGCCAGTTGATTGAAGGATAAATGTCTGAGTGAAATGGGCATCAGAACTATTTTGGGTCAATGATAGCAATTTTGCTACGGCCTTGAAAACCGCAACATTATAAAACTCGGATTCAAAGAACCAGCTTGGAACCCAAGACTTTAATTTTGCATACCATTGATCTTGATTTAGCATGAGCCTATCGCCATTGTGCCAGCAATGATTTTCACACCCGCTACGCCAGCAATGTCGCCGGATGGAGATATAGTTAAGAACGCAGTCAAGTCATCTGTTCCAGACGGACCCCAGATAGCCATGATTGCAGCATTTGCATCTGAAACGTCAAATCCTGTACCGATTGGAAGTGCATTTATATAGTCTTCCATGGTCTGAAGAATGGCGTCAGGATCAAGTGATAATTGAGCGAAATTAGGGCCAAGAGGATTCAGCGTGATCTGAGCTGTCCAGCTAAGGGTAAATGGAGTCGTTCCTACAATTACGACTCTGACACCGGCAGCTCTAACAGGATCAATTGCCGTTCTCACGGACTCAATAAGCGCATCGTTCGCACCACCATTTGCATCAGCAACGTATAAAGTAACAAACGGAATGCGAAAATAATCACCTATCGGCGCTGATAGACCAATATCCCACTCAATTACCACTTTTTCAATTTCTACGATGGTCGCAGTGACCACACCTGAAACTGTCTTTGCTGCGGCCTGAATGGCTGCCACTGTGGCACCCTTAATGGCCTCAATCTTGTTTGTAATGTATTGGCGATAATCTGTGTCATTCATGACAGCAGCTCCGCCCGATGTTGGATCTGTATTCGTCACAACCACGCTAGGATCGGTCAGTGTTGACTCGATTTCAACTATTGTGGCAGAAGCCACATTCCCGCTTATTCCGGCAACCATTGCCTCAATAGATGCGTTGATCGTTAATCCAGTCAAAAGAACATCTGAAAGCGTTTTGTATCGCTGAGACTGCCCAGAGGCGTCTGTCTTTGTCTTTACGATACTGCCCGCAAGGATTGAAACATCTCCAGCAGCATTCGTAGGACGGCTAAATGTTGCAATCCCAATTGCTTTTTGGGCCTCGGGACGAGAAAAACTATCTCCAAATTGGTCGACAGCCAAAAACTCGAGATCATCAGGGCCGCCAGTGACTTCTGGACCGTCTGCAGAAGCAAAGAATGTCTTTCTGAACTGGTCAACTATTAAAGTCATTGCTTCGTGAACTGCGGTAGAAGTGGCGCCACCTTCAACGTCGTTTACGGAGCCTTCATTGAAGTCAGTGAGGTCGGAATTTGCCTCCACCTCACCAATATAAATCTCAAGTAATTCGTTAACGCTTAGAATTTGCGTTGCCATTTACACTCCGAACGGTTCAAATTTCATCTCTGTTTCATCGTAACCCACGGGCTTCACGCGGACAATAATATAAGTCATTGCTGGATTAGATTGATTGACAGAAATTGCAACGCCCCTAACTTCTTCCGTTCTGGGGTCGCGCATCAATTGTTCTTGGATTCTTTTTGCAAGCTCTTGCTGCTTTGCCAATGAGGCTGGCCCATTTAGATAATCCTTTGCACCAGCTCCCCACTGTGGTCGATGAACCAAAGACCCTGGGGTTGTTATGATCGTCCTGAAACACCATTCCTTATAGTTTTCTAGCCCTTCGATCTTTGCTCGATCGCCAGACGATGTTTTTACGAAATCTTTCTTATGCATGATGTCCCTGCCCAGGACTTCTACGATATTTGCCATTTACCCCACCGTTCCTGTTGCTGTACCAGTACCAGAGCCAGAAGAACCACCGCCAGGAGTTACCCCACTAACGGACGCCACGGCTACAGACGAGGTAACAACCGCATTGCCCTGAATGTATTCCACTATGGCTTCACTGTCCTTTAAAAGCCAAGAATCAAAAAGAGCTTGGTCATCAGGGGATCCAAATTGTCCCTCTAATTTTGCTTTCCTGGCCGCTGCTAGGCCTGATCCTGTCATTGCCATTTATTCTCCCCCTCTCTCTGTAAAAGAGAGCTGTGATAAAAAATTTGTATCTGGATCTGTTGAGTATTTGTCTTTATCATCAGCGATGTCATCTTTTATAAGGTTTAGCTCAGTAATAAAATCATCATGGGTTGGACATGGAAATCCAGGAAGATTGCCCATTACCATTGGCCCCGCAATCATCTTATCAATAAGTGTGGTGAGCCTTAAAAGAGCCTTTTCGTAAGCCTGTTGCATCACTAAGCCAAGAATCAAAGGCTCGGTAACATCAGCATCAGATTTTGCTAGGTTTATTCTTTGACCGGCAATGATCTGAGCCTTTGTATCTCCCCAAAGGATATTTCTCTTTCCTGATTTAGACTTTGAGAAACTGTCACCGTCAATTACTTGCTGAGGAACCTTGTCTTCATCACTTGGGAGTCGACAAATAACATGAGCATAGTCCTCAAGACCTTCTGGAATTGCAATCAAAGCCATGTCATTAACTGACAGGGGTCCGTAATCGCCAGCGTCAGGAGCAACCGAGGGGACTCCGATCTTTGCGACGATCTCGTGAGAATCGGGGAACAATAAAACCTTAACCAGAATCCCCGATCTGTTGGATGCAAACTCAATGCGTGTAATCTTTCCGATTGCCACCCACACTCGCTTATCCTTCATTATTTCTCTAAGTGTTTCTAAGTCTGTTGGGATCATTTTAGTAACCTGTTTTGAAGTTCGATGAAATTTACGAAATCAAGTGACAAATTAAAGCCTTGGTCATCCATAGAAAATCTAACTGACTTTGTATAAAATACCATTGGTGTCTTTCCAATTGAAACGGCCAAAGCTTCCACAATACCAATTGCTGTATTCGCCTCATATCCAACAGATTGCAAGTAACGAACACGATCAGGCTTGGATGCTGTTCTACTAATTGCGATCATGTCTGGTTGACTGATTTCAATTCCTATGGGAGTCCCGTTTCTTATTTTAAGCAAATTAAATTCTTTTCGGACGTTCTTTTTTTCGTCCTGGAAGATTCTCATCTCTTTGGTTTCCATCGAGCCGTCAATTTGTTGACGCCCAACTTCCTCAAAAATCCCCTCGCCGATTTTAATTAGCTGCGGCTTGTTTTTAATATTCGGTATTCTGAACGTAAGAAACGGAGCATCTTCTTCTTCGTCTTTTTTCGCCCTGGGCGATCCTGAGCTGACAGCAGTAGTTACTCCTTTTTTTGGAGTTTCTTTTCCGTAACTCTTCACTTCATTTTTTGGAATCTTGATTCTCTCGCGAACTATTCCAATGTCTTTAGACCACTCCTCGGTCGCTTCCTCTGGGATTAACGCCTCAATTACTTGCTTGGATTCAACAGACAGAGAGAGAACTCTAATATTAAAATTCTTTTGACGGCCAAGCTTTCTTTTAAACTCAAGCTTTTTTAAATTCTTCCCATATATAAACTGAATCGCTTGATCTTTAGAATAAAGAACACGAGGCTTGCTGATGATTAATTTATCTAGTTCGATGTAGGCAATAAGACCAGCTCTTCCGACTAAATCCTGAATCACATCCCAGTAGGTGTCATCTCTACGGACATTTTTCTGACCCTGTAAAGATCCGAAGTCTGGAGCGAATTGCGCAAGAGTTGGGAGAACTTCATTCGATCTATTCTCTACTTTTAAATCGCTTGTAGCTGGCAATGATTGCACAATCTCTTTTAAAATCTGCTCTAGTGGAGTAGTGAGTGGAATCGTTGATCCTTTTGGGTAAGGGGCATCTATCAGAAGTGCTGTAAAATCTCTGCATTCAAATTTCACTACTCGATTTGTATCATCAAGCTCAATTGTATTTTCGTCAGCAAATCCCTGGAATACAGTATTTGCTGGGCTTGGGATTAAATCTCCCGAAGTGTCTTCAATGTGGGCAGTAATTCCCAGGGCTCGAATCGTTCTCGGATCAAAAGGAAAGTTTTTGTAATCCAGCTCTAAAGAACAAGTGTCCGCCTGAGTGTAGTCGTTTATGTTAACCTCAAGTCGTTTTGGGCGGCATTGAATATGGTACGTTTCAGACATTTTCACATTAGACCCCTGCTTGTAGTCTTCAAAGACCACTCGAAGAGTACAGGCAGCTTTTGGGTAGTAAAGTGAACTCATAGTTTTGGAATCTCTAACACCACACCACGAGTGAGATCAGTTGATGTGAGTTTGTTGTGGTCGTAAATCTTTTTCCAATTGTCAGGAACTCCATAGTAGCGAGTAGAGAGTTTTTGCAAAGTATCTCCAATACGAACAAGATGACGATGCAGTGGAACTGTTCTCGATAGCTGCTGAAATCTTTTTAGGAGCTGATTCAATAATTCTTGAATGGATAAAGTGTCACTAATGCTATTTCCCATATACGCACTTGTTCTGTATCTCTTTGGAACATTAACTCCATTGATTCCTAGAGAGTATGAAATTGCACCAACGCGTCTTCGGTATTGAATCAAAGTATTTTTTGCGTAACGGATAAGGCCAACAGCACGACTAAGACTTGCGGTGACATCTTCACCAGTAGAAATAAGGGCATCTACGAATCCAGTGACAACACCAAGCACCTGGGCGACCGAACTAGTAAGGTCATTCAATATATCACCGATTGAAGCTGGAACGTAATCTGGTGCGCTTGAGTAATTTTTTTGGAACTCAGAAGCCAGAGCAATCAAAGCAGTATTCACCTCAATAGGAACATCGTTAACCTGATCAACGAGCTGGTAGTTTCGTGGACGATTAACGCCAAATAAGCTGAACGTAATTTCGTAATCAATGTCTGCTTTTGTTTTCTCACTTGTTTTGACCTTCTCAAGAACACAATACCTAACCCACTCTCCAAGAGTAATTTTTACGAGCGGTTTTCTTTTCGCCATTTCTTCGAGAGCTTCTCGCATTTCATTTGCGACCTCTCTGAACTCTGGTTTTGAATATTTCTTACTGTAAAATCTGCCCTTAATAGTTACGTCGTCTTCTTCGTATCCTAAGACGTGAATTGTTGGCTCATCACTTCCAGGATAAAACTCTTTTTGTTTACGAATCGTAACAGCACGCTCTAGTCCTTGAAACGGCATCATATTGCCGGTAAGAACAATTTTGATATTGTCCCTTGGTCCGTCAAGAATCTCTTCTATGATGAATCCGTCTTTGTAGTCGTTTGTTCTTTCTAGTCCCTCTTTATTTGTACTTCGAGAGAATGGATTTCTAAGAGCATTCGTCAAAGATCCGACGGGTGCTCCAAGTGAACTGGCACTACCTGAAACAAGTTTTGCAGGGGTTTCAATTAAGCTCATGTGGGCGCTCCTACTGGCGAGAACTGCCTACCGCGTGATTGAGTTGGATTTTGTGCAGCCTTCATGAGTTGCTTAGTTAAGCTGAAAGCGACTCTGTCAGGCTCCATTTGTTCTTTGAATTGATTTTTGATTTCTACTTTTCCGATATTTGTGACTTGATTTACCGTAGCTTCGCCAGTATTCACCTGGCCCAGAGCCTCTTCAAGAAGCTGGTCAATACCTGCATTGAATGCATCTTGAATTGCCTGAAAATTAAATCCTCCACCCTGGAAGAAGCTCATCACCTGATTGAATAGTTCCATGAGAGCAAAAATAATCCCCTGAAATGTAGCACGGGCAAGTAGTAGAGTTGTGGCTAGAAATTCGAGAACCGAAGCGGCGGCTTGAGCGTAAATTGACAACTTAAATAGCGGTGAAATAAATTCCGCAAGAGCATCAAATGCATCAAACAACGGCTGAAATACAAACTTAAATAGCCGTGCTATTTCAGCAAATCTCGGAGCAAGCTCTGCTAAATCTTTTGCATCTGAAATTTTTGCATAAGCAATTGCTCTTGAAATCAATTGAATAAATCCAACCAATAAAGCAAGAGGAACTAAGATTGTGGTAATTGCAGCAAACATCTTAACAAACAGAGCAACAAAGAGACCAATGCCTACAGTACCAGCCCCAAGCATTACTGCTAATGTCCTGAGAGCAATTGTTACAATTGGAATTGAAACTCCCAACATTCCAAGAACGTGATTCAAGGCCATAAAGCCCCCCACGATTCCAAGAATCTTACTCGCAAGCTTAACGTCGCCAGCTAACTGACTAGCCTGATAGAATGTCGCCAATGCTTTTTCCGGCGTCTGAAATGAAGAGGCAATCATCTTCCCGAAGCTGTCAAAAACAGCTCTACCCTGCTTTGATAAGTATTCGTTGAGCGCATGAAGTGCCATCTTAACTGGGATTATCAGAGCATCGCCCACGCCCTTTAAAATCGAGAATGTACCTTTGATATTTTCGCCCAGTCTGCGCATTTCACCAGCAAGAGAAAGCGCATTGGCGTGAGTATAGTTCACGTTAGAGCTAAACTGCGCCAAACCACGAGTCAACAGATCAAGTCTTTGAGCTGCGGGAAGCGCATTAAATTTTTGTGTTCCGCCAGCCTCACCAAATGGCTTTAATGCCTTTGTTTCACCAGTCAGACGGGTAAATAGAGTGTCGTTACCGCTGGCATCGCCCAGGACAGCACGCACGAGCTGTTGTTGAGCCATTCCAGGGTCAACCCCGAGTGTAGGAGCCGATTTTAAATATTGCCTAGAAAGATCCACGCTCTTTGTGAGAGTGGTGTCATCTAATCCATGGCTTAAAAGTACCGCTCCAAGCTGCTTGGAAGTGGAAAGCAAATCAGTGGTCGAAAGCGAGAACTCCTGCGCCTTCTTATTGATATTTTGCATGGTTGCATCAGCAGAAGTAAGAGCATCCACCCAGCTCATCGTCCCGCCAGTGTTGGATGTGATGATGTTTGCAATGTCTCTCTGAGACTGCGCAAACTTATCGGAGACTTGAAGTGCAACCCCCAAGCCTCCGAGTAAGCCCCCTGTACCTAGACCCATACTAGCTACAATTCCTGCACCGAGTTTCTGGAAACTAAAAAGAGCATTATCAGCCGCTGCACTAATATTTTCAACAGCACCAGCTAAACGCTCAGAGCCAAGAAGGGCAGAACCGATCTCGAATCTGAACTCCGTTAGTACATTGTATATTAATGGGGTAGCCATTTAATCTCCTGACATGGTGGATTTCTCCATCTTTATAATTTCAGTTAGCTGTTCGACAACTACTTTCAATTTCCACGGTTCCATCTCCAGTATATCGTTTGGAGTAAAGCTTGTGTACCTACAAATCCAGGTTATTGTGCGCCAGAGCTGCTCGTTATGATGAGCTCCGGCTCCTCTTCCCCCTCGGGCTTGTCAATTCCTGTTATTTTAAGAATGACTTTACGAAGGGACATAATTTCCATGTAAGTGAATAGCTCATCAATTTTCTCTAGTTCATTGGATGACGGCTTCTTACCATCTACGTCCATAACAAGAAGCTTTAACAACTCATCACCCATCATTTTTTGCATCAAGTGATTATTATTCCCAGCTCTATTTCCAACAGCCTTGATTGCAAGGTCTTCATACTTGGTTTTCATTTCACGTAGGGTAACTGTTTTTCCAGTTCCTAGTTTTACATTATAAACATTTTCCATTTAGTTTCTCCAAAGTTAAATTAAAAGGGGCGGCAGATATTATCTGCCACCCCGTCTTGAGCGTCTGCTTTAGCAGATGACTACAATGGTAATCTGCCGGATGCTTGCCATTCAAGTCTTTTCGTCATTTTCTCGGTCAAATTAGGCTGTCTCTTCGACATTTTAAATTGCATGTCGTAGTAAACGTAAGCTCTAAGTGTGCCGTCAGCATATAACTCTTCCATGATAACGGTTACTTCTTCAACACCGATACCTGCAAGGTTTGCATTGATTAATGCGTCAATGAAATCGTCGATCTCTGGGCCTTTGACTTCACAGTCCATAGAACCAGACCAACCCTCTTGCGTTTGATCGCCTTCAGGAATGGATTTTCCGACGTACATGGAGCGCATAAAGTTGGAGTCCTGATTCACTTCCGCAGATGTGATTTCTACGATGTCGGCAGGTGCGCCAGCTTTAAAAATCTTAATTCGGCCCTGGTGGCCTCTAATTGATGGTGCCATGTTCTTATCCCTCCACTTCTGTCACAAGAACGGATTCGCCAATTTCCAATTGAAACACAATAAATCTCATGGAACTGAAGATACGTCTTTTAACAAGGATTTTGAAAAAACCAGCAGCAACAGATGTAGCAGTGTTGAGGCTTTCAGTGTCAATAAGGCGTGCCTTACCTTCACCCTCAACCTCAGCATCAGATGGCAAGATCCCCAAAGAGATTTGCTGATCATCGAATGCTAAAATTGCGCCCTTAACTTCTCTGCGCTTTTCTTTTGAGTTCACTTCGCCTTGATAATTCTTCAAGAAGCGAGCAACAGAATCACCGTAGTAATCTGCCATTCTGCGACGTAGAACTGTCAACTTACTGCTGTTTGCGATCTGAGTAACGATACCAGATTTAACGACAAAACCGATGTCCTGGTCGAATTCAAATGAGCTAATACCAGCAGCCATAAGCTGAATGTAATCATTGCGCTTGAGCTGTCTCTTGAGGTTTGTAATTCCGCTCAAGAACTGAGTGTTAGAGGTTTTTGCTGGATCAATGTTCGGTGCAGTCTGAGAAAGCAACGAAGCATAAAAACTTGCAGGCTGAACCATTTGGGTCACGCCTTCAATTACAGTTTCAACCCATGGGTATGAGTAAATGATTCTGCCGTCAGCATCTCGATAGTTAGCAACATCTGCAATTGCTTGCGCAACAGTGTCAGTTTCTAATCCAGCAAGAATAACCATCTTGTCGGTAGTGTCAGCGGCGTGCTGTTTTAAATAGCCGTTTCTTGTAGCGTTGTACGCATCTAAGAAAAGGAAATTACCTGCACGCTCAACCTCAGCGACAGCAATAGCTGTTTGGTAATCAGTATCAGCAACAGATCCATCAGATCCGCTCGCTAAATTTGTGAAAGCTACGTTTGCAGGTTCAGCAACGGAACTATTTACAGTGGCAGTTACCAAAGCAGAGTTACCAAATGTCGAACTTGTGATCGCTGTAATAACGATGTTGTCGTAGACTTCATCAGGTAAAACAGAATTTACGTTTGCATCTCTAATGGTATATTTCTTGCCTGAAGAAGAGCCAGTCTCGATCTTAACTTGGATGTTGTTGCCATAAGCGCCAGCACCTTGTTTTGCAGTAAAAGTAATTCTGTCAGCAGGTGAACCACCGCTGTCTTGAAATGCTTTACTAGCAGTTACAGCAGCAGCCGCAACAACACGAATGACTCTGAGTCTTCCGAATTTTTTGTTTTTAATTGCGATATTTCCAGAGTAACTGGACTTGCCATATTTCTCATGAAATTCGCCGATTGACGCCACTTCTTGCAGAACATTTGCAGGACCACGCTGGAATTGACCAGCTAGAATTGCAATGTTTGCAGGACTCCCAACGATGTTAGGAGATGGCGCAGTTTCACTTACGATGATGCCGTCGACATCATCCCAGACTGTTGGGTCTGTAGATCTAAAAATGCTACTCATCTTATGCTCCCTCTTGGTTTTGTATTATAATATCAGTCGCAATATCTAACTGTAATTCAGTCTCGATAATCTTGTACTGTTCTTTCTCAAGTATCGCATCACAGTTTGATAAAACCACTACTTTTATGCGCCACTCTTTTCTTTGTGATCCAGCCTCACTGTCATCAAGAGCAAAGGAAACTAGATTGTACCTTGCTATAATATTGTGATAGCCCTCAAGCTGCAACGAAATACCGAGCATTTCCATCTCGTCTTGTACGAATTGATCATTAAATGCTTTATAAAAAGCCTCATAGATTCTATGACGCTCAGGCTTAGACCCGCACCAAAAATCCAATTGAAGACGCCATTCGTAATCGCCGACCACATAGACCGGCTTAACTTTGACGGCCTCTCCATCAATAGATTGGATTGTCTTGCGCACGGGCGCGAAATGCCTATGAAGAACTGGCACGCCAGAAAACACCGACAACGCCGGATATTTCAACGCAATATTTGGCTCGGGCCAGTCCTCAAGGACATCCTGAAGCTCAGGGATTCTGACCTTCAGAAATTCCGCCAATCTTTTGACGATCTCTTTTGATGCCGACTCATTCATGGAGTTTTATCTCCTGACGAATATTATCAAGAATAGTAGGAATCATTGATTCCAAAATCTTTCGTGGCTGCATACCGTTTGCAGCAATCTTCTTTTGAGTGCCCTTGGCCAGCGCCCAAACCTCATCTGAATAGTTTGGTGGCTGGCTAGAGTCTTTTAAAACACGCTTTGCCCAAGCCAATAAAGGACCAATTGGTGGGGTAAATGGCCTCGCCCCATCCTCAATGATTGCGGCGTGGGGGGCGTAGTTTCCGAGAATGACAGATTGCTCGTCTGCGGTAAAATTCCACGACTGTGCGTAAAGTCCGGTGTCCACAGGAGAAGCCTTCACCAAATCTGGGATAGACCTCGCCACCCCAGAAACAACGCCTTTTTTTACTGCATCAAGGGATTTGTTCGGGAACTCACGAAGTACATCTGCAAATTGGTTTAACTTTATTGTGGTGGTCATTTGATTATTTTAAGGTGTCTACGTTTATAAAGCGTTGAAAATCTTTGTGCGGCTTGCGTGATTTTTGGTTTTGCCTTTAATCCGCCAATGAGAGCACCAGCTCCAGCAAAAGTTCCAAGACCTAAAGATACAGAATGTCCCAAAAACTCTTTCACGCCTTCAATTTTCGATCCAGTCTTCTTATATTCTTTAACACCACGATGTATTGAATATGCCTGACCGGCAAGACCTAGAGCGGCCCCAGTTGCGGCGACACCAACCCCTAACGGAATAAACTTCGGCTGCATTGGCCTTTTTGCTACAATACCAACACCCATATTTAATGCGCCAACAAGTGCTCCATAAGCAGCCGTTTTACCATAACCGCCAGCAGAAGATTTCTTTTCACCAATAGGAATAATCCTCCCGTTCTTACGAATAAACTTCATGGCAAGTACCTCCTCTGGTCACTTAGCGGCCTGACTTGAATATCAAACTGCAAATATCTTTCTCTGACTGCAATTACAGTATAGAGCTGTTCTCCGATTCTCATAAATCTTTCTTGTCCTGGTCCTAAAGTAGTGGGCTCAAATGTTTCTCGTGGATAGCGCTGCTTATCAACCATCTTTAAAAGCAAATCGCCTTGCTTCACATTACCACCCTCAAGCGCACGAAAATTCAAAGACAAATCCACAATGTGAGGAGTGTTGACAAGAATCATCTCGGAATCAACGACATTGCCCTCGCCAACTTCTCCACCGGACCACGTCCTAGTTACTACATAAATCTTTTTTAAATCGGCCCCAATGCTATCTCGAATCCCTAAAATCGCATCTGAGCAATCTTTGAGTGATTCGATGATGCTCATATACAAACGCTCACATTTACCCCGCCAGTAGAAACAAGCGGAATATCAAGAAGCTGCCCGAGTAACTTCGCAAGCCTCATTCGCTCTTTTCTGAGCCAATAGATTTCATCTGGATTCAATTCGATTTCGTCTACGCGCTTTGCAGCCAATCTACAGGACGCTTTTCCAAGCTTCTCATCAATTGCTTTCAATTGATCAACTAAACTAATTACATTTACTTCCAATTCTGGAGTAAGATTTTTAAGTCTATCAGCCACCTGAGAATTATAATTGGTTGAACCAACTATGATAGATTTCCCAGACCAACCTAGATAAAATACTATGTCTTGTTGTTGTGCGGCTGATAGTGCCATTTATTTTTTACCTTTATAAGAAACGGATTGTGCAGCTTGCTTTTTAGGTTCTTTTGGTTCCTTTTTTTGCTCTACATTACCGCCCTTTTTCTTTTTATCATCTGATTGTCGTCTACGACCTGTTGCCATTTTCTTTCTCCAAGATTGAAAAAGAGGGGGGATTTCTCCCCCCTGCAATTATACTTTGTAAAGCTCTAATACAACCACAGCTAAAGTAGGAACGCCTGTTCCGTTTTTAACCACGTTGATTGGAAGGCTTGAACCAGCAGGGAGTTCAATTTCTTGTTCTCCAGCAGCTTTCGCTACGTTCTTGGTTAAAGTACCTTCGCCACCAGTAAGTTTTGAGCTAACTTCAGCCAAAACAGCACCAGCGGGAGCTGCCAACAATTGAACTTGCAAATAGTTGGTGTCATCAGCAACCAAGTTTGCTTGGTTGATGAGCCACATATTTTTCAAGATCATTTTTTTTCTAGCGTAAATTCCAGGTAACTCAATGCTTGCGGCCTGAGTTCCTACAGGAACTACGACTAGGTGTGGGTTATTCTCGTTTGATTTACTCATTTTCTTGTCCCCCTAGATTATACGTCAATGCTTGTAGCGAAAAGGTTTCTGCAAATGCGCTTGTCATCTGCTGCAACTTTTCCGTGGAAAGCTTTAACGCCGTAATATTGACCGCCAGTGAACAAATGTTCTCTGTGTAGCAAGTCATAATCTTGATCCATCTCTGGCTCCTCAGCGGTAATAATACCGTAAGGATCTGCCTTAATGATGAATGAATAGAATGCTTTCTTGCCACCGATACCGCCAGCATACTCGGGCATGGTGTCCAATGTGAACATTGCCATACCAAGTAAGCGGCCCATGAAACCAGCCATGCCCCAAAATGGGTCATTAGCATCAGCCTTCAAGAAGCCTGCGGTTGGATCTGTAATCAAATCCATGTAACAGAATGAATGAACAAACATCGCAACTGACTGATCGTGCTTATCACCGAACGCCAAGATTTTACCTTTAGCGATGTTGGTGATTTTTGCTAAATCAGTATTTGCAGCAGCAACGAAACCAGCAGTATAGTTACCAGTGGTGTTCATCTCAGTGATCAAATCCTTATCAACTTTCTCAGCGTGAACGCGAGCGATTTGATTCTGAACTTCAGTGAAGATTTCTTCACGTCTTGCTGCGGATTTACGAAGAGCACGTCTTTTCACGCCTACAGCTTTTGCAACTTCTTTAACTGTGCATGAAAATGCGTCGTCTTGTAATTTGTCTACAGACAGACCAGAATCCTCATCAGGTTCCTCGGCATCGCCGATTTTCTTGAAAAAAGGATAGTTAACGGTTTCGCCAGGTGCCGCAGTCAGAGTATTGTCTCTGCGTGCGAATTGACCTACGACTAATTTTCTATCAAAGTAAGCCTGTACGTGTCCTGCCCATACTTTGGGTTCAAACGCGAAATCGGCTGCTTTTGTAGCTCCCATGATTTATTTCTCCTTGCCTTAAGAGGCTTTTCTTTTTGGATATGCTTGAGCGAACAATTCATTGTATAGGACGCGGTCTTTAACATAAAGATCAGACTTTTCAGTCACGGTCATTTCTTTGAATTTCTCCAAAGTGATTTGACCTGTTTTTTTCTTGTCTGGATTTCCTCTGACGTTGCTATCTACGCTAGTTCTGAAGTCGTCCTGACCATCCCCGGAACCCAGTCCACGAGATGCTCGCTTTGCCTTTTTAGCGGCTTCTGCGAAATCGTCTTCCGATAACTCTTCTCCCTCTTCAAGAGATTGAAGCTTTTTGTTAACGAAAAATTCAAACATTTCTCTATCAGCCTTGCCTACACCATGCTCAACTGCTTGCTCTAAAATAATTCTACCTACAACCAGGCCATCATTTTCTTCTCTAAGACGTTTTGCAACTGCTTCATGATCTTCATCTTCAGTCACACCCATCGCAGCTTTAAACTGCTTAACGAGTTCAGAATTTTTATTACGAGCATCTTTTGCAGATGTTCTGTATTTAGCATTCTGGCGTCTTAGTTTTTCAACGTAAGCCTTAGTTTTTGGATCTAGACCGCCCTCGTCCAGCGAGTCGTCTTCTTCCTCATCTTCGTCGTCGCTACCTGAGCCCGACTTTGCTTTCTTTCTTGTGCCATCTTCTTCATCGTCCTGATCGTCAAGATCAGCTAACGCTGCTTCATAGTTGGCTTTTGCTGTTTCAAATGCAGATTTTAACTCTGCATTTTTTGGGTCAGCTTCTAATTTCTTAATAGCTGAGTCCAATAATCCTTTTAATTCCTTAATAGTCATTTTGAGGCTCCTCCCTTGATCCGGTCAAGTGGTTATTTGTTCCAAGATTCTCTATAGGGCACCATGATAGATCGGTCATTGGGCCGGTCTGGCGGCACCATATAGATTCGTTTCTTACCATTCCAAGTGTATTCAAACGGCTTATTGATGTCCACAATAAGATTTAGCCTATTTGCATACTTTGAATCAGCCCCAGTTCTTGAATCCATGGGATGAATAAGGGTTTTCTGCAGGTCGGGCAAAAAGTTCTCCTGAGTCTCTTCCATGCCCTTCTGCTTTCCTAAATTGTATACGTTATGAAGTTCGGTCCTGGCTATTTGCGTCAGCTTCCATTCCTCGCCTAAAAAGAATTGCCCCAATCGCTGAGTGACCTGGGATAGCGACACTTCCTCAATAGCTGCATTGGTTAGAGTATCTGCGACCTGACTTCTGAGCTGTTCCGAATAAGCGTCAAGGCTTGATTGATACTTGCTTAAAAGTAAATTGTTAACGTCCTGGGCGATCAAAGCCACATTAAGATTGATGGGGGTCACCGCCCCGCCAAACTCTTGGTCGAACCGACGAATTTCTGACAATAGGTCTTCGATACCTTGAAGCGCAGCCTTTTCTGTCCCAGGCCCCATACCTTCTATTAAAGAGCGGTTCATGGCATCTATTGCGCCATCTACCTGAGCTAAGACCCCACGCAATTGTTGAGCTGTGAAAGTATCAGCACGAGTAGTATCCAACCTATCACGTAGATCGCCACGAATTTCACGGTATCTTTTGAGCAGCTTACGAGCTTCAGTTTCTTCAAGCTTTAGTACCCCTTGAATATGATTTTCTACTATTCCAATACTGTCCACTGTTTCAAAAAAATCAGGCATTTGGTTCCTCTATGTAAATTACATTACCAGAACGCCTAAGCCTTCCGTAAGCATGAATTACAAACTGTGGACGATCTGATGATGTTGCCTTACCAGTATATGCCCGTGTCAAAATAATGACATCACTGGCGTATATCGCAGAAATCTTTCTTTTCCCAAACGGAACAATTGCCCAAGGAGATAACCCGCTTGATCTTTCACGACTTAAATAGATTTCCCAATGTCCAAGCATGAGATCCCCTATTTGAAAGAGTGTGAACCCTTAATTAGACCCTTGAAAGCATTCCTAAACCCTGACAGACCGCCATAATATCCAAGACCAACAGAAGCGCCGATAACTCCACCAGCCACAGAATTGATTGATGTTTCTTTTAATCCTGCCTTCTCTCCAGTAGCTCCCTCGTACATTTCGTTTAGTCCGCCAGTAACTAGAGCGCCACCCGCAACCTTACCAAATGAACGAACTTTTTGACGATTTTGAAACAAAGTGTTTGATTTAATTCCTGCTGTAAATGCTTGTCGTTTATATCTTTTAAGCAATTCTTTTTGTGCTGGTCTAAATACAAATTCACTTGCGGCATTATCTCCAAGGTCAAGACCTGGCTGCCATGGAGTTGAATTTCTGGTAGCAGCTCTTTTTGCTGCTGATCTTGCCCTTGTGATTATAGTCCTGGCACCTTTTGCAGCAGTTCTTGAAATGTCTTCAAACTTAGCTGAAGCAATAACCATCTTAGAAGCAAACTTTCCGGCAAACAAAGCAGTAGCAACACCTGCACCAACAACAGCGGCACCTATCGCAATCTTTTTTACATCTGGATTAGAACTTTTTTCAGGAGTTTTTGAGGTTCCACCTTTTCTAATTGGAATCACACGTCCATTTATGCGTCTGAAGACCACGTCACCCATTTAAAACCCCCCGAAAGGATTTATAACAGGCTGAGTGGCAACCCGTTGTAATTCTAATTCGATGTCCTCAACGCCAAATTCTTTCACTGTAGATAGCCATCTCGTCGCCCATTCTCTTGAGAAAATGTTTGCGCTTGTGGCCTGAGTGGCAACAGAAAGCATTTCTTTTAAATCAGTCATTGTGAGCGGGAATACAGGCGGCCATGATGCCTTAATATCTAAACTTTTTGGCGCATATCCTGGCGGGATTCTAATTGGCGATTCGCCATATTCCTGATTAACTGTCAAAACTGCCAAAGCCATCTTGATAAGTAGTGATTTGATTCCAAGCTCGATAAACGGACGAAGCTCATTCAAAAGCTCCACAAAAGGTCCATGAAGTATTTCGAGAGCACGACCTGATTGTGCGTGCGTAACCATCTTCTCAGGGTCCATTAAAACCACACGAGAAATGTCTTGAATGCCAAGACGGACCTTGTCCCTAAGCTTGTCGGCGGTTTCAACGCCACCGAGATTGCTCTCAAGAAAATTGGCTTCACCTTCACGACCGAGATTCCATGCTTTTTGGGATGACCTAATAAGAGTATTCATCTCGTCCTCATCCATATTTTTAATGGTGAGCTGAGGATCTTGGTTATATGAAACAGCTTGACTTGATTGTGATAGATTATAATTAATCTCGTCAATAAAACCCATGATGTCAGTCAGTAACCCGTAACCATCTGGGATGTGCTTTTCTTCAGAAGTTCTAAACCATTGTCCCTGTACAAACCCCATATTGTGATCTGATCTGGCAACCTCTTGAAACTCAGGGGGGCTAACCGCTCCCGCCTTGTATTCAGGATTGTCGTACATGATGTCAGTTTGAGTTCCGAGTACAAGCTTGTACCATTTCTTTTTTGGTTTTTTTGTAGCGTCTAAATCCTCTTCATCTTCATAGACATAGCGAATTTCAATACTGAGTAGTTCTCCAGAAGGTGAAAATTCAGGATAGCAATATTTTGATTTAAACCATTCAAGCTTGATTGCAGAACCAACAATATAAAATCGTACGAAAGCCGAACCAACACCTACAGTATATTTGATGGGGTCGAGTAATCGTGATTTAAGCATGGAAGCATTAACTAAGACTTTTAAAAACTCTGTGGTGTCTGGATCGTCTTCAACCGATAGCGTTGGGAAGTTCTTGTCACCTATGAGTTTTGAAGCAACACGGCTAGAAAGAATCTTTCCGTATGCGTATATCATTTTCGGCTTACGGGCACGAATCGCAACATAATCATCAGAGCAACAGGCTGAGTCCCATGGCTGCAAATGATCGTATTGAGTGTTCTCAAAATATTTGTCTAGTTCATCGAGATAAGGAGTTCTGCAAAACAAGACTGATTGATCGTAACTTCCATCTTGTCTGATCCCTAGATTGTTTTTAGCGAGTTGAGCGAACCTAGATTTAGCTCTTGGGTAAAATCTACCCTTTTGGACTTTCCCCGCATATTTTGCATCGTAATCGAGTTCAGGCATTCAATTCTCCGTTTTGCTATCTGCCACCCATTGCAGAAATGCCTATGGCTGACGCTTTGTATCTACCATTCACCACATTATACAACATTTCAAGAGCATCTGGACAGTCATCATGACCCGAGGGGAAATTGTTCATTTGTGATTTAAACTCCTGAGACAAATTCCGATTAAAAACGATCCATCCATGAGTCACTTTCGGTTCAATTGCTGTAATTCTCTCAACCTTGTTAACGTGCTGGTCGATCTCATAAAATCCAAGCTTAATAATACGTCCACCTCGTTTTTCACGCCGAGCGCGCTCATCTGCGAGGTTTGGTAATAACAGCTCTTGATATAGATTAGTCTCAACGCCAAACTTTTGATAGCCATAAAAATCATGGGAATCAAAAATCTGCCTCATCCATACCGTTGGGGACTCTCTTTTTGACCAGTCATTATGCACCAAAAGCCTACCCATTGGGTCTTTGTAGCCAGTTAAAATGCAAGTAAAATCGCCTTTTGATTGACTTTTCTTTTTACCAGTAGCCGGGTCAATGACACCATAAGCCGTATGCTTGAGTTGATCCCATGGAATAAGCTTCCCAGAACTCTCAATCCTAATTCCCTCAAGCTCTTCAGAATACCAGTGAAAGGTATTGAACACTTTAGAATCTGACCCCATTGGCTCGCCCTGCTTCTCTTTCATGAAAGAGCGTCGACCTTGCTCAATAAGTTCCACCATTAGGTCATAATAGGGCTCCTTTTCTGGCCATAGGACTTGGACTCCCTTGAGCATTCGCTCATAATTGGCCTCATAGAACGCCCTGGCTTCCTTGTGGCGGTTAGGATTATCAATGTTTGTGTAGATACGCTCCCACTGATTCCACATGGCCCCATCTTCGGCCCAAGAAATGACCGCCTTATAACTTTTAGAATCGTATGAGGGGTTTACTAAGAGTTTTGATAATAGAGCCTCAGAATGCAAAATTGTGCCGATAAACTCAATACTGGTATTCTCATCGCCTACCTTGCAGATGTCTTCAAAGAACCAATTTTCATACTTTGCTCTGATCTCTTCGTTTTCGACTTCCTCAGAATGCTCCACGTCGTCGCAAATGATCTTTGAAGGTCTGTCTTCATTGACCCTGATACCGCGTACTTGTACGCCAGCCCCAACCGCTTTAAACGAAGTCTTATAAGATCCGCAAATAACCATAAAATCTGTTTCAGATGGGTTTTTACGAGGAAAGCGGATTCCGTACACACTAACCAGAAAACGGTTAGTAAGTATCTCGGTCCGAATGTCTTTAAGTTTTCCGTTAGCTTGTGGTTGTCCGTTTGAACAAATGAGGATGAACCTCTCGAATCCATAACACGCATCATGGATGGGTTTGATGAGCGCGGTGATCGTGCTCTTCGCATAGCCACGAGGAGCACTACGAACGAAACGGCCTTTCTTTCTAGGTTCCTTGTAGTAATTAAAAACATCGCCATGAAACGCATTAAAAGGGTGTCTACAATAATGCGAGAAAAAAAGATCCGAAAATAACTCAAGATCATTACGGCAGCGTTCGATAATTTCATCTCTAACATCAAGAATCTCGTCTTCACTTCCGTTGTCCCATATATTTAGCACGTAGTTTATGAAGTCTATCCTTGATTCCAGGGTCGACTGGTTTTCTGTCGTTTGCATCTTCAGGTTCCTTTAACATTCCTTTGATATTGGCCAAGATTTGTAAAGCTTTTACTTTATCGTGCATAGAGAATGATATTGAGCTGCTGTCTCCTTTTTCTCCTGATGATGTCGAATAAGAAATAGATTTCAATCCAGCGGCTTGATCTTCGTCAAGATTATCAGAATTAAGCATCTCAACGAATCCTGGACCCCATTTAGCAACCGTCTTCATATTTGAGAAAGCTACCCGGCACAGCTCACGTTGAATGCGTTCCTTTGTCGCTGCGTAATTATCTTCGAGTTGCTTAGATTGTATCCGATTACAATAGTCCAGTACGGCCCTAATCTTAACCTTTTTTAGCAATCTATTGGCTAAGACATCAGCGGATCTTTTAGAATATCCAGCCTCAACAGCGGCTCTTCCGGCCTGCCAATGGCTCGTGTAAGCCACGACGAATTTTTGTTCTTTATCAGTAAGGGCCAGGAACTCGGGACAGTCAGCAAGACTATTCGGCTCCTGGCCTTTTGTTTGCTTTTCCATTTCATCATGTTAATGGAAAGCGAGATACCGAGTCAAACTATATTGGCATTCCGCCAATTACTTGTCTTCTAAATGATTCTTGACGCCTTCTGTGGTCTCTATCTAATAATTCCGATGAGCTGATGCCAAGCTCGTTGCTAATAGCATTTTTGAGTGCCTCCAGCTCGTTACTGAGACTGTCAATTTTTTGTTCCATTCTTTTAAATTCATCAAGGCTCATTGTTACTGTTGGTTCCATTTATTTTCTCCTTTTTATTTATATGATAAACATCTGAAAACCACTGAGAGACAAAAGAGTTAAAAAAAGCACAAAGAAAACTCTTCTCAATATGACTCATGTTGCTAGTAACCATATACTGAGAGCTGTCTTTATTCAAAGCAAGCACGACAACACCATCAAAATTATCAGCACGATCTAGCATTGATTGCAGTGTATCTTTAACTGACCTTGATCTGTCTTCTGGTTTTATTTCTATTAATTTACTCATAAAAGCACATTCACAATAACAGGGAACTCGCATTCCCATGGCATTAAAGAACCAGAAACAATGAATTTCACTCCGACTGGCCTTATATCTTCAAGTAGTTCTTTTGCAAAATCCCTATATCTATAATCAACACGGAACTTGACCACATTGAACTCCAATCCCTTAAGATATACTTTTGCTGGGATTCGTTCTTTTACTAATAAATCTCTAATTTGATTTATTGTCATCTCAAACCCTCCCCTTCTCTTTAAACATAAAAGCCACACATTTAAGTGAAGCAAGCTGTTGAGGTGAAACCCACTTTGCATTCTTCCATTGTGCATGGACATTAAGAACAAAAGACGGATCAAACCAATTTGCGTCTTTCATTTCTGTAATGATGAATTTGAACAGAGAGTTAACATAAGCTTTCTCTGTTGATTCAATTCGTTTTTGTAGTTTGTTTTTTGTTTTTTTCATCTCGAACCCTTATGTAATTTTTAATTTCCTGCCCAGAATATAATCTGGCCTTCTTTGATTTACTTGAGGAATGACAGCAATCATTCTCCACCCGTCATCTAGGTATCCCTGTAGCGTATCGGTACATAAATCTTCGTGAGCCCGAACTTCTTCATAATTTAAAAGGTCATTATTCGGAAGATGGAGTTGATATGTTTGCAACGCCTTTTGGACATTAGAAATACTGATAATTCCGTTGTCGCTAAAATTCATTGGTTTTATAACCTCAATATCACAATGATCTATGATCCACTGAGGAAGTTCTTCGATATTGTTAATATAAGATTCATAAGTGGCGTATCCACGATCATTTAAAACATCATCTAGAGATTTTTCTTTAAATGATTGACCTCTGTCACTGACCATAAGTACATCAAACCTAGAATTATCTTCCTGGACTAAAGTTCTAACCTTCCACCAATCTATTTTGATTTTTATCATCTTCTACTCCAAATCAATTCCGTTAGCGAATCTATCAGGAAGACCTTGTGGTTTCTTCGGTGGATTCACAAACATATAAAAATCATCAAAGTCACGAATCTTTGAGCTATTTCTCATGAATTTTTCAATTGATCTGATGATCCCTTTAATTCGAGATAAATCTCCGCCACGATCTAATTGGATTCGTGCAGCTAATTGCTCGAAATTTTCAATCTTATCCCACTCTGTTAATGTTGAAACATCGTTATATGAAATCCTTGCAAGTAATTTCTTCTTTGAATTTGAAATGACTGATCTACCTTGTCTCATTTGTTCATTGTCTCCTTGCAATAACTAATACGTAACAATGTTCAACATTGTCAAACTTATTTTTAAAATAAAAAGAGGGGGGTAGTTAAGCCATGCCGAAATGGAATTAACTCCCTCCCCGTCAAGGAAGATTGGTGGGAGTTTTGGTTAAATGGCAATATCCGACCAGTTTAGGAGGTGGCGGTTTCAAGGGTTACAGTCAGGTATCACTCTTATATAATATAAATACTTAATAT